>NZ_JBEUPD010000009.1:0-266449 GCF_040492135.1 Actinomadura sp. NPDC000600 | reverse complement strand
GTGGCTTACTGAGGTGTGTGGTGGTCAGCGTTGCGGGGGTGGTTTTTGCTCCGGCCCCCGGCCCGTGGGGGGGGGCGGTGCCCGCCGCCCGGGGCGCCACCCCCCGGCTCCATTCCCTCTCTGGAGTTCCCCGCATGCGATACGCCTTCGTCGGGCTCGGCCACCGGGCGCAGATGTACGTCGACGCGCTGCTCGGCGAGTGGAGCGACACCGGTGAGATCACCGCGCTCTGCGACCCCAACCGGACGCGCCTGCGCTACTACCTCGACCGGATCGGCCGCGAGGTGCCGTGCTTCGCCCCCGAGGAGTTCGGCGCGATGCTGGACCTCGCCGACGCCGTCGTGGTCGCGACCGTCGACGCCGCCCACGCCCGCTACGTGGTCGCGGCCCTCGACGCAGGCAAGGACGTCGTCGTGGAGAAGCCGCTGTGCACCACCGCCGAGGACTGCGCCGCGATCGTCGAGGCGGCCGAGCGCGCTCCGGGCAGGCTCGTCGTCACCTTCAACTACCGGTACTCGCCGCGCAACAGCGCCGTCCGCCGACTCATCGCGGCCGGCGCGATCGGCGACGTCACCTCGGTGCACTTCGACTGGGCGCTCGACACAATCCACGGCGCCGACTACTTCCGCCGCTGGCACCGCGACAAGGCGAACTCGGGCGGGCTGCTGGTGCACAAGTCCACCCACCACTTCGACCTGGTCAACTGGTGGATCGCCGACGCCGCCGCCTCCGTCTACGCGCAGACGTCCCTGCGCTTCTACGGCGCCGCGAACGCCCGCGCCCGCGGCCTCGCCGACCGGCCCGCCCGGGCCCGCGGCGCGGCTCGGCTCGGCACCGACCCGTTCCTGCTGGACCTGTCCGCCGACCCGCGGCTCAAGCGCCTCTACCTCGACGCCGAGCACGAGGACGGCTACCTGCGAGACCAGGACGTCTTCGGCGAAGGCGTCACGATCGACGACAACATGGCGGTCCTCGTCCGCTACGAGGGCGGCGCGCTGCTCACCTACTCCCTCAACGCGCACGCGCCCGCCGAGGGCTACCGCGCGGTCGTCAACGGCACCGCCGGACGGCTGGAACTGGACGTCGTCGAGCGCGCCTGGACGCCGCCGCACGCGGCGATCGACCCGACCGCGTCCGGCAAGGAGCACGCCGCGGGCGCGTCCGAGCGGCTCGTGCTGCACCGGCACTGGCGGGAGCCGGAGGAGATCGCCATCGAGAAGGGCGCGGGCGCGCACGGCGGCGGCGACGCCCTGCTGCTGGACGACGTGTTCCGCGGACCGTCGCGGGACCCGCTCGCCCGCCAGGCCGGATACCGCGCGGGCGTCGCGAGCGTGATGATCGGCGTGTCCGCCGACGAGTCAGCGACGACCGGCGCCCCCGTCCCACTCACCGCGAGCGGCACCCGTCGGGCCGACTGATGCGCCCCCGCCCACCAGCCCTCCCGCCCCAAACAGACTCCGCCGGTCCAGCGGGGTTCGCGGGCTTGGCGGGCGTCGCCTCACGGCAGCGCGGGTTGTTCCCGGTGCCGGGGCCCGGCCTGCGCGAACGGCTCGGGGACGCGCTGGGCGTCCTCGACCTGCGGGCCCGTGACGTCCGGGTCGAGCGGCGCTGGACCCGCGACGGGCTGGACGGGGAGGAGCTCTCCTGGACGGTCGGCTTCGGGCCCCGCACCCGCGCATACCTGCTGCGTCCGCACGGCGTCCCCGGCCCGCTGCCCGGAGTCCTCGCGATGCACTGCCACGCGGGCATGAAGTGGGCGGGCAAGGACAAGATCGCGGACGGTCCGGAGCCGCCGGCGCCGGAGGTCGCCCGTCTGCGCGACCGGCTCTACGGCGGCCGCGCCTACGCGGGCGAGCTGGCCCGCCGGGGCTTCGCCGTGCTCGCCCACGACGTCTTCGCCTGGGGCAGCCGCCGGTTCCCGCCGGCCGATCTGCCGCCGGTGGAGGGCATGGGACCGGACGCGAGCGAGCCCGAGCGCTACGACCGCGCCGCCCGCGACCACGAGCACGTCCTGGCGAAGGCCTGCACCCTGCTGGGCACCTCGTTCACGGGCGTCCTCGCCTCCGAGGACCTCGCGGCCGCCGCGTACCTGCGCTCCCGCCCCGACATCGCCCCCCTCTCGAACACAACATCTGCCTCGGCCGCCGTCTCCGATTCGGCCGCCGTCTCCGGCTCGGCCGCCGTCTCCGGCTCGGCCGCCGTCTCCGGCTCGGCCGCCGTCTCCGGCTCGGCCGCCGTCTCCGGCTCGGCCGCCGTCTCCGGCTCGGGCATCGCTTCCGAATCGGACGTCGGCTCTGCTTCGGACGCCGGGTCTGTGGCCGTGATCGGGCTTTCGGGCGGCGGGGTGCGGGCCGCCGTCCTGGGCGCGCTCGATCCGGGGATCGGCGCGGTGGCCGTGGCGGCGGCCGTGTCCTCCTTCCGCGACCTCCGCGAGGAGCACGTGGCGGCCCACTCCTGGATGATGTTCCCGCCGGGCCTGACCCGGCTGGCGGACTGGCCGGGCGTGGTGGCTTCGCGCGCCCCGGCTCCGCTGATGGTCCTCTACGCCGCCGCGGACCCGCTCTTCCCCGCCCGGGGCATGCGCCGGGCACATAGGCAGATCACCGACGCCTACCGGGACGCGCCCGCCCGCTACACGGGTGCCTTCTTCGACGCCCCGCACCGTTTCGACCGCGCCATGCAGGACGCGGCCTTCGACTGGCTCGCCGGCGTGGTCGCAGGCGAAGCGTTCCCGTAGATGCCGCCCACAGTCCTCGCACCACTCGCCGTGCCAGTGACCACCTCTGGCACAAACCACCCGATTGGAGAACGACGATGCAGCTGAGACCCCTCATCACCTGCGGCGGCCTGCTGGCCGGCGCGCTCGTCGCCCTGCCCGGCACCGCCGCGCACGCCGCCACCACCCGCTACGAGGCCGAGACCTCGCCGGCGGTGTGCACCGGCACCATCGACTCCAACCACAGCGGCTACTCCGGCAGCGGGTTCTGCAACGGCACGAACAAGGCCGGCGCCTACGCGCAGTTAACGGTGAACGCGTCGGCGGCCGGCAGTGCGACGCTGCGGGTCCGTTTCGCCAACGGCACCTCCAGCGCGCGGCCCGCTGACGTCGCGGTGAACGGTTCCGCCGTCCCGTCGGCGTCGTTCGAGAGCACGGGCTCGTGGGACGCCTGGGCCACGAAGACGATCACGGTGGCGCTGAACGCCGGCGCCAACACCGTCCGGTTCACCCCCACCGGCGCCGAGGGACTGCCCAACATCGACTACGTCGACGCCGAGACCGGCGACACCCCGCCCCCCACCGGCGGCGACGCGCTGTACGTGGCCCCGAACGGCAGCGACGGCGCGTCCGGGACCCAGTCGGACCCGACGACGCTCACCTCGGCGATCGGGCGCATCACCCCAGGCGGGACGATCTACCTGCGCGGCGGGACCTACCGCTACTCGCAGACGGTCACCATCCCGCAGGGCCGCAACGGCACGCAGGGCGACCGCTCGGAGCTGTTCGCCTATCCCGGTGAGACGCCGGTCCTGAACTTCGCCGCCATGAGCGAGGACCCCGCCAACCGCGGCCTCGCCGTGAACGGGTCGTACTGGCACGTCCGCGGCGTCGTCGTCGAGCACGCGGGCGACAACGGGATCTTCGTGGGCGGCAGCGGCAACGTCATCGAGCGCACGGTGACCCGCTACAACCGCGACACCGGGCTCCAGATCTCCCGGATCGCCTCCGACACCCCGCGCGACCAGTGGCCGTCGGGCAACCTCGTGCTGAGCGCGGAGTCGCACGACAACGCCGACTCCGACGGGGAGGACGCCGACGGCTTCGCCGCGAAGCTCACCGTCGGCTCCGGCAACGTCTTCCGCTACGACGTCTCCCACAACAACATCGACGACGGCTGGGACCTCTACACCAAGAGCGCGACCGGCGCCATCGGCCCGGTGACCATCGAGGACTCCCTCTCCTACGGCAACGGCACGCTCTCCAACGGCGGCCAGGCCGGGAACGGCGACCGCAACGGCTACAAGCTCGGCGGCGAGGACATCTCGGTCAAGCACGTCGTCCGGCGCAACATCGCCTACCGCAACGGCCACCACGGGTTCACCTACAACCGGAACCCCGGCCCGATGACGGTGTCGGACAACGCGAGCATCGACAACGCCGAGCGCAACTTCTCGTTCGACGCGGGCACCTCGGTGTTCCGGAACGACACCTCGTGCCGGTTCGGCGTCGACGGATCGAACGACAAGGTCGTCGGCGACGCCGACGGCTCCAACCAGTTCTGGACCGGCGCGAACGGCTCTCGGTGCTCCTCCTACGCCGGCGCCCTCGGTTGGTCCTTCGCCTCGGACGGCCGCCTCGTCGTGACTTTCGGAGGCAGGGCCCTCAAGTCCTGACGGCTCCCTGATCCCGGCCTTCCCCCAGCCCGGCGCCGGGGGAAGGCCGGGGCCATCGCGCGCCACCCGGTGTCATCGTCGCGCGGGGCCGGGGTCGTCGTGGCGGGCGCGGCGGGTGTCGACGTTGGCGGTCAGGGTGCCGAGGACGCCGGGCAGATCCGCCACGGTCTGCTCGGGCAGGCCGGCCACCGTCTCCTCCGCCAGGTCGCACCACAGCTCCTTGACCCGCTCGGCCAGGGCCGCCCCGGAGTCGGTGAGCTCCACGATGCTGGCGCGCTTGTCGGACGGCGCGGCCCTGCGGCGGATGTGGCCGGACGCCTCCAGCTTGCGGGCCATGAGCGTGACGCTGGGCGGCTCGCAGCCGAGCGCCTCGCTGAGCTGGGCCTGGATCCTCGGGCCGGTCCGGGCGAGTTCGAGCAGCAGCGTCTCCTGGCCGGGATGCAGGCCGAGCGGGGTGAGCAGCGCCGCGGCCCGGGCCCGGTGGCGCAGGCTCAGCAGGCGGATGGCCTGGTTGATCGCGTCGGCGCGGTCGAAGTCCACGGCCCCTCCTTGACGAGATAGTTATGCGCATAACATTATGCGGATAACTAATTCTAGCGCGACGTCGAGGAGCCGACATGTCCGTGAAGGTCGCCGTCATCTACTACAGCTCGACGGGCGCCGTGCACGCGCTCGCCGAGGCCGTCGCCGAGGGCGCCGCCTCGACCGGGGCCGAGGTGCGGCTGCGGCGGGTCGCCGAGCTGGCCCCCGAGAGCACGATCGACGAGAACCCGCAGTGGCGGCGGCACCGGGACGCCACCGCCTCGATCCCCGAGGCCGCGGTCGAGGACCTGGCCTGGGCCGACGCGTACGCGTTCGGCACGCCGACCCGCTTCGGCGCGCCCGCCGCGCAGCTCAAGCAGTTCATCGACCAGACAGCCGGACTCTGGCGGGAGGGCGTGCTCGCCGACAAGCCGGTGACGGCCTTCACCTCGGCGTTCAACCGGCACGGCGGGAACGAGGCCACGCTCATCTCGCTGGCGAACGTCTTCTACCACTGGGGCGCGCTGATCGTCCCGCCCGGCTACACCGACCCTGCCGTCTACGCCGCCGGAGGCAACCCCTACGGCGCCTCGTCCGTGACCGGCCCGTCCGGCGACGGCCCCGACACGGCAGTCCTCGACGCGGCCCGCTACCAGGGCCGCCGCCTGGCCGAGACCACCCTCCGCCTACTCGCGGGCAGCCGTGAGCGGGTGGGTCACCCGTGAATCGCCCCCTGCCGGTGCGGGCGCGTACCGGCAGGCCCGATCGCCGCACCGGCTGTGCCCACTCGTCCCTAGGAGGCGCTCGTGTCGTTCGAACCGATTGAGAAGACTCTGGTCCGCGAACCCGGGGAGGTGAGGACCGGTCCCGCCTGGATGGTGCTGGGGCTGGTCTGCGCCTGCCAGTTCATGGTGATTCTGGACGCGTCCATCGTCAACGTCGCCCTGCCCTCGATCGACCGCGACCTCGGCTTCTCGGCCGCGGGCCTCGCCTGGGTGGTGAACGGGTACCTGCTCACCTTCGCCGGCCTGATGCTGCTGGGCGGACGCGCCGCCGACCTGTTCGGCCACCGCCGGACGCTGGCCGCCGGGATGTTCCTGTTCTCCGCCTCCAGCCTGGTCGGCGGCCTGGCGCACGCGCCGCAACTCCTGGTCGCGGCCCGCGTCGTCCAGGGCGTGGGGGCCGCCATGCTGGCCCCGGCGACGCTCGCCGTGATCAGCACCGGCTTCCCCGGGGAGCGTGCGCGCGCGAAGGCGTTCGGCGCGTGGTCCGCCGCCGGCGGCGTGGGCGGGATGGCGGGCGCGGTCGCGGGCGGCGCCCTCACGACGGGCCTGTCCTGGCGCTGGGTCTTCCTGATCAACGTGCCGATCGGCGCGGTGCTGATCGTGGTGGCCATGACGGCGCTGGCCGGCGCCCGGGCCGGCCGGCGGGAGCCGCTCGACCTCACCGGCGCCGTCACCGGGACGGCGGGGCTGGCCGCGCTCATCTACGGGGTCATGCAGAGCACCGACCACGGCTGGACGTCCGCGCGGGTCGCCGGGCCGGTCGCGGCGGGCCTGCTCCTCATCGCCGCCTTCCTCGTGGTGGAGGGACGCTTCGCCGCCCGGCCGCTGATGCCGCTGCGGCTGTTCAGGATCAGGGGAGTGGCCGTGGGCAGCGGCATGCTGCTGCTCTTCGGTGGGATCGCGCCCGCGATGTGGTACTTCACGTCGCTGTTCCTGCAGAACGTCCTCGACTACGGCGCGCTCCGGGCCGGGCTCGGGCAGACGCCCGCGGCAGTGACGTTCCTGGTGGTCGCGCGCATCGCCGCCGGGCTGCTGCCGCGCACCGGCGCGCGCCTCCTGATACTGGCGGGCTGCGGCTGCTTCCTGGCCGGGTTCGGCTGGCTCTCCCAGGCGGACGCCGCAAGCGCCTACCTCACCGCCCTGCTCGGGCCGACGCTGCTCGTCGCGGTCGGCATCGGGCTGACGTTCCCCACCCTCATGGCGGTGACGACCGCCGGTGTCCCGGCGGGCGACGCCGGGATCATCGGCGGCGTGGCCAACACCGCGGCCCAGGCGGGCGGCGCGGTCGGGCTCGCGGTCCTCGCGACGGCCGCCACCGCCCGGACGGCGGCGGCGCCCGGCGGGCCGACCGCGGTCGAGGCCCTCGCCGCCGGCTACGACCGGGTCTTCCTCATGGCGGCCGGGCTGGGCCTGCTGATCGCGGCGGTCGGCCTGCTGCTGCCGCGCCGCCGAGAGGCCGCGTGACCGCGCGCCGCGAAAGCCCGGCGCCGATGCATCCGCTGAGCCGCCTCCCTCCGAAGTGGTCGTGTGGGATTTGTGCGCAGAAAGCGGCTCGCCTGGGACGTCCCCGCGTCGAGCCCTCTCGGACTGCTCGGCGCCGGGCTGCTGGGCGCGATGGTGGTGGCCCAGGTCGCGTCCGGGCTGAGACCTGAGCCGATCCGGCTGACCAGCGTGGTCGTGGTGCTGCTGGCGGCGAGCGCGGTGGCGTTCCTCGCCGCCCGGCACGGCCCCGTCCGCGCGGCGGGGGCGTTCGCCGCCGCGGTGGCCATCGGGTACGCGGCCGAATGGGTGGGAATCCGCACGGGCCTGCCGTTCGGGCAGTACTCCTACACGTCGGTGCTGCGGCCGCAGGCGGGCGGCGTCCCCGTCATCGTGGCCTTGGCGTGGGGCGGCATGGGGTTGGCCGCGCACGCCGTCGCGTCCGCGATAGCGCCGGAGCACGGGTTCGTGCGGTGGGCGGCGGGGGCCGCGGCGCTGACGGCCTGGGACCTGTTCCTGGACCCGCAGATGCTCCGGCTCGGCCTGTGGACGTGGGCGGACGGCGGCCCGTACCGGGGCGTGCCGCTCAGCAACTTCGCCGGATGGCTGGCGGTGTCCCTGCTGGTCATGCTGGTGATCGACCTGATCGTCGGACGGGAGGACACCGCCGTCCCGTTTCACGCCCCCGGCCGGTACCGGGTACCGGGCCCGTCCAGGGAGTCCGGCCCGTCTCCGGGCCTCGTCACGCTCTACACGGTGATGGCGGCGATGGAGACGCTGGCGTTCGCGGCGGTGTTCGAGCCCCGGGACCCGCTCGTCGCGGTGGCGGGCGGGGTGGCGATGGGGGCGTTCGCCGTCCCGGCGTGGAGGCGCGCATGGCGGAAGTGATCGTGGTCGGCGGCGGGGTCGGCGGGATGGTCGCCGCGCTGCGGCTGGCGCGCGGCGGCCACGGCGTCCGCCTCTACGAGAGGCTGCCGCGGCTCGGCGGGAAGCTTGCGGAGTACGAGCGGGACGGGTTCGCGTTCTCGCTCGGTCCGTCGCTGCTGACCATGCCCCACCTGTTCCGGGAACTCGGGGCGGACGTCCCGCTGGTCGAACTGGACGAGCTGTGCCGCTACCACTTCGCCGACGGGTCGCGCCTGCGCGCGTTCCGCAGCCCCGGCCTCATGGAGAAGGAGGTCGAGAGCCTCAGCCCTGGGCAGGGAGCGGCCTGGCGGTCCTTCTACGGATGGGCGGAGGAGTGCCTCGCGGCCTCGCGGCGGACGTTCTTCGCCGGTCCGCTGGGCCGGCCCCCCGAACGGCCCCGGCTCGGCGACCTGTTCGCGGTCGCGCCGGGCCGGACGCTGGACGGGCTGGCGCGGCGCTTCTTCGACGACCCGCGGCTCCGCCAGTACGTCGACCGGTACGCGACCTACGCGGGGTCGAGCCCGTACCGGGCGCCGGCCGCCCTCGGCTGCGTCCCGGCCATCGAGCACGGGGACGGCGGCTGGTACGTGGCGGGCGGCCTGCCGCGGATCGCCGACGCCCTCGCCCGGCTCCTGACCGGAGCGGGCGTCGAGGTGCGCACGGGAACCGAGGTGGCGGAGGTGACCGCCGACCGTTCGGCGGTTTCGGGCGTGGTCCTGGCGTCGGGGGAGCGTGTGCGGGCGGACGCCGTGGTCGTCAACGCCGACGCCGCCGCGCTGTACGGCTGGCTGCTGCCCGACCGGCGCCGGCTGCGCAGGCTCGCCGGGCTCGGCCTTTCGTCGTCGGCGCTGCTCCTGCTCGCGGGAGTCGAGGGACGGACGGAGGGGCTCCCGCACCATTCCGTCGTGTTCTCGGCGGACTACCGGCGGGAGTTCGACGACATCTTCCGGCGGAGGGTGCCGCCGGAGGACCCGACCGTCTACATCGGCTGCTCGGCGGTGGACGACCCGACGCAGGCCCCGGACGGGGCGGAGAACTGGGTGATGCTGGTGAACGTCCCGGCCCGCGATCCCGGCCGGTGGCCGATGTCCCGCGAGTCCTACCGGGACCTGGTGCTGGAGCGGCTGGCGAAGCGCGGGCACGACCTGTCCGGGCGGCTCCGGTTCGTGGAGATGTTCACGCCCGCCGACCTGCGCGACCGGTACGGCGCCTGGGGCGGGGCCATCTACGGCACCGCCTACCAGGGACGTTTCGCGCCGTTCCGCAGGCCGGGCAACCGCGGGCCGCGGCGCGGGCTCTACCTGGTGGGCGGGTCGGCGCATCCGGGCGGCGGCCTCCCGCTCGTCGCGATGGGCGGACGGATCGTCGCCTCCCTCGTCGACGAGGACTTCGGCGGCGCGTCCCGGGAACGGGCGGAAACGTGATGCGGCCGCTCACCGTGCTGCAGGCGGCCGCCGCCGCGGTCGTCGCCGCGCGGCTCGCCCGGGGGCGCCGCCGTCCCGCGCCGCTGCGGCCGGGCCTGTCCGGACCGCCGCCGGAGCGGGTCTCGGTGGTCGTCCCCGCCCGCGACGAGGAGTCCCGCATCGGGGAGTGCCTGGCGCCGCTGCTCTCCGATCCGGCGGTGGGCGAGGTCATCGTCGTGGACGACGAGTCCCGCGACGGCACCGCGCGGCTGGCCGAGCGGCTCGGCGCCACCGTCGTCACCGGCGCGCCGCTGCCGGACGGGTGGGTCGGCAAGCAGTGGGCGCTGCACCAGGGCGTGCAGGCCGCGAAGGGCCCGATCGTGGTCCTGCTGGACGCCGACACGCGTCCCAAGGAGGGCCTCTGCGCGGAGCTGGCGGCGCTCCTGGGCTCCCACGACCTGGTGAGCGCGGGACCCCGGTTCATCTGCGGCGGCGCTCTGGAGCAGGCGCTGCACGCCTCGCTGCTGGCCACGCTCGTCTACCGCTTCGGACCGATCGGGCCGAGCAGCCCGATCGGCCCGAGAGGCCCCGTCCGGCGGGAGGCCGCCGTGGAGCGGCTGCTCGTCAACGGCCAGTGCATGGCGTTCCGCAAGGCGCGGATGGCCGAGGCCGACGGATTCGCGCGCGTCAGGCACCATCTCACCGACGACGTGGCGCTCGGACGGCTGCTCGCCCGCGACGGGTGGCGGGTCGCGTTCGTGGACGCCGGCCCCCTCCTGGAGGTGGACATGCACACCTCCGCCGCGAGCGTGTGGCGCGAGTGGGGCCGGTCCATCGCGCTGCGGGACGTGACCCCGGCGGGACGGCTGGCGGGCGACCTGGCCGTGGTCTGGCTGACCGCCGCGCTTCCCGTCCTGCGGCTCGCGGCCGGACGGCCCACTCCGCTCGACCTCGGTCTGCTGGCGCAGCGGCTGCTGCTCGTGGCGGCGCTGCGCGACAGCTACGTGCAGCCGGGCCCCGGTCTCGCCGCGTCCCCGCTGCTGGACGTCGCGACCGCCGTCCGGCTCACCTGGTCGGCGCTGCTGCCGGCGCGTTCCTGGCGCGGCAGAGCCTACGGAAGGGCCTACGGCCCGGACCACGGCCGCGGACGCGGCCCGGCGGCGGTCAGGCCCGCCGGCCGGCCAGCGCCGCCTGTCCGAAGCGCAGCCCGATGAGGCACATGAGCGCCCCCGTCCCGGCGACCTGCTCGACCGGCGCGAAGAACAGTTGCAGCACCGGCAGCGAGAACACCGCCAGGCGGGAGCCCCACGCGAACGAGAAGGCGAAGGTCCCCGCGAAGAGCAGGACGAGGCCGAGCGCGAACGCCGCCGGGCAGATCACCGCGAACCCGCCCGCGAAGGTGAGGATCGAGCGTCCGCCCCGGCGGCCGGCGAACACCGGCCAGGCGTGGCCGATCATCGCCGCGCCGACCGCCGCGTACACCGGCAGGACGCTCGCCCCGGCCACCGAGCCGAACCGGCCCGTCTCGGCCCCGCTGACCAGCAGGCCGACGAGCCCGGCCGCCGTCCCCTTGAGCATGTCGCCCGCGAAGACGGGCACGGCGGCCCGCCGCCCGAGCTGCTCCTTGACGTTCCAGAAGCCGGGGTTGCGGTCGCCGGCGTCGCGCGGATCGAGTCCGTGGGCCCGCCCGACGAGCACCGCGACCGGCACCGAGCCGAGCAGGTAGCCGCCGATGACCGCCACGAGCACGGGAATCATCGCCTCGTTCCACCTCATCAGGTATCCGGGACTGGACGCCATGCGGCACATGGCGTTCGACCGTCCGGTCCTGTGCGGCACCGGCGGCCTGCGGTTCTGGCGGCTGCTGGGGACGGGGCGGGGCCGGTCCACGGGCCTCGGCGCCGACCTGCGCCGCTGGGCCCTGTTCGCGGTGTGGGACGGCGAACCGGCGCTGGAGCGCTTCCTCGCGGGCTCGCCGATCGCGGCGCGCTGGCGGGAGGAGGCCGAGGAGTCCTGGCACGTGCGGCTCGCGCCGCTGGCGTCCCACGGCGGCTGGGGAGGAGCCGACCCCCTCGCCGGGGCGGCGGCCCCGCCTCCACCGCGTGGGCCGGTGGCCGTGCTGACCAGGGCGTCGATCCGTCCGGGACGGCTGGTGGCGTTCTACCGCTCCGTCCCGGACGTGGACCGGCTGCTCCGCAGGCAGGACGGCTGCCTCGACGCGGTAGGGATCGGGGAGTGGCCGCTCGCCCGGCAGGCGACGTTCTCGCTGTGGGAGGACGAGGCCTCCGTCCGCCGCTACGCCTACCAAGGGGGCGCCCACCGCGCGGTGATCGAGCGGGTCCGCCGCGAAGGCTGGTACAGCGAGGAGCTCTTCGCCCGTTTCGTCCCGTTCGGGAGCCAGGGTGCGTGGGACGGCCGCGACCCGCTGCGCCCCGTGGGCCGGGACGAGGCCGCTCACGGCACCGCCCCCGGCGCCCGCTGACCGCCCCCGACGGCAGGCGCCCCAGCCGCATCCGACCTGGCGAAAGAGGGCGCTTTCCGGGAGAGTGCCGCCAGGTCCCGCGCCACCACGCAGGCGCGCGCGACGGCCGCCGCGCCCGACGAACCGTGCGCGACGACGACCGTCCCGGTCAGGCCGAGCAGCGCGGCGCCCCCGTGGGTGTCGGCCGCGTACAGCCGCGCGACCTCCTCCAGCGGCCCGGGGGCGGCGGCCCCGGCGCGGGCGACGAGGCCGAGGGTCGTGCGGACGCACCCCTCGATGTTCTTCAGCACGACGTTCCCGGTGAACCCGTCCGTCGCGACGACGTCCACGGTGCCGGCGAGCACGTCGTGCCCCTCGACGTTGCCGTGGAAGCGCACCGGCATCTCCGGCAGCAGCAGTGCCGCGTCCCGGACGAGCCGGTTTCCCTTGCCGGGCTCCGCCCCGATGGACAGCAGGCCCACCGACGGATCGGAGACGCCCAGGACGCCCCGTGCGTACTCGCTGCCGAGCACCGCGAACTGGGCCACCATCTCCGCCGTGGGGTCGGCGGTTCCGCCCGCGTCGACCAGGACGGTGAAGCCCGACATGGTCGGCAGCGCCACGGCGAGCGCCGGGCGCAGCACGCCCTCGCGCCGCCCGAAGGCGCGGACCGCGCAGGACACCACCGCGCCGGTGGACCCGGCCGACACGAACGCCGCCCCCTCTCGCCGGGCCAGCTCGCAGCCCACCATCAGGCTCGACTTCGACTGGAAGGCGGCGCTCGACCCCCGGTCCGCCATGGGGACCACGTCGTCGGCGTGCTGCACCTCCACCTCGCCGGCGCCACCGTGCCGCCGCAGCTCCTCGTCGATCTCGTCGGCCCGGCCTACGAGGAGGACGGGCACCCCGTGCTCGCGGCGTGCCGCCAGCGCGCCCGGCACCGTCTCGGCGGGCCCGTGGTCGCCGCCCATCGCGTCCAGCACGACCCGCCGAGACGGTGCGGCCCGTCCGGCCTGCCCGCCCGATTCCCCCATGTCAGACCATCCCGGCGGGGACGCGCCGCTCGGCCCGGCCCGCGGCCGACGCCGCCACCAGGTGCCGGGCGTAGATCACGGCGCGGCGGCGGCGGGGGACGCGCGCCCGCGCGGCCAGCACGTCGTGGCCCGCCGCGGCGATCTCGTCCAGGATGCCGCCGTACAGCTCGTGCGCGGCGCGGATGCACGGACGCGAGGACGGCACCAGCAGCTTCACGCCCTCCAGCGCGCGGACGTAGTGCTCCCGCGCCCGGTCGGCCTCGAAGGCGACCAGCTCGCGGACGCCGGGGGTGCACGTGCCGGAGGCCAGGTCGTCCTCGGTCACGCCGAACCTCTTCAGGTCGTTCATCGGGAGGTAGACGCGGCCGCGGTCCAGGTCCTCGGCCACGTCGCGGATGAAGTTGGTCAGCTGGAACGCGCGGCCCAGCTCCCGGGCGGGCTCGCGCGCGGACCGCCCGGCGCCGGGCAGGGTCTCCAGGACCGGCAGCATCATCAGGCCGATGGCGGCGGCCGAGCCCTCCATGTAGGCCAGCAGGTCGTCGTAGGTCGCGTACCGGGTGACGGTCAGGTCGGCGCGCATCGACTCCAGGAACGCGTCGACGTCCGCGCGCTCGACGTCGAAGGACCGCACGGTGTGCACGAACGCGGGCAGCACCGGGTCCCGGACGGACTCGCCGGCCAGCGCGGCGTCAAGACGCTCCTTGACCTGGTCCAGCGCCGCGGCCCGCCCCTCCTCGCCGGTGCCCTTGTACTCGTCGACGATGTCGTCCACGTGGCGGGCGAACCCGTACAGGGCGTGGACGTGCCTGCGTTTCCACGCGGGGAGCAGCAGCGTCGCCAGGTAGAAGGAGCGCCCGTGCCGGGCGTTGAGGCGGCGGCAGTGCTCGTAGCTCGCGGTCAGCGTCATCGGGCGCCCTCCAGGATCCGGGCGGCGGCCAGCCGCCCGGAGATCAGCGCCGGCGGGACCCCCACGCCGGGCGCGGTGTACATCCCGGCGAAGTGCAGTCCCGGGACACGGCGGCTCCGGCCCGACGGGCGGAACCACGCCGTCTGCCGGAAGCGGTGGTCGAGCGCGAAGGGCGTGCCCGCCGAGTGGCCGAGGCGCGCCCACGCCGGTGGGTCGAAGGTCTCCCTGGGCACCGCCGACAGGTCGCCGTACCCGAGGGCGGCCAGGCGGCGCAGCAGGCGCTCTTCGAGCTGCGGGGCCAGGCGGTCCCAGTCGGCTCCGCCCGCCGTGTTGGGCGCGGGCTCCAGGACGCTCAGCGTCGAGTGCCCGGCGGGCGCCGCGGTGTCGTCGGACTCGGGGTAGGTCACGAGCAGGCTCGGGTCGGGCTGCGGCCGTCCGGCCGCCAGGGCGGAGAACACGGTGCCCCACTCGCGGCCGAAGTGCAGGGTGTGGTGGGCCTGGCCGGGCAGCCGCCGGTCCAGCCCGAAATGCATGACCAGGCAGGACGGCGAGTACCGCGGCCTGCGCAGCCGCCAGTCGCCGGCCGCCTCGGGCAGCAGCCCGGCGTGCGCCCGCGGCAGGTCGCAGGCGACGACGACGCTGCTCGCCGGGAGCCGCTCGCCGGTGTCCAGCCGGACTCCCGTCACCCCGTCCGCGCCGGTCTCGACCCGCTCGGCGCGGACGCCGTAGTGGATCGACGCCCCGGCCTTCTCCGCGACGGTCGCGAGCGCGTGCGGCACGGCGTGCATGCCGCCGCGCGCCGGGAAGTAGACGCCGCCGACGGTGTCCATGTGCGCGACGACCGCGTAGATCGCCAGCGCCTTGTGCGGAGGCAGCCCCACGTACAGCGCCTGGAAGGTGTGCGCCCGGACGAGCCGCTCGTCCGTGAGCTGGCTCGCGACGAAGCGGTCAAGGCGCCGGAAACCGCCCGCTGCCGCCAGCTTGAGCAGCGCGTAGGGGTGTGCCATGCCGCGCAGCCGGGTCATGTCCGCGTCGATGAACGACGACCACTCCGCCTCGAACATCGCCCCGAGGCGCCGCCGGAACCGCAGGTACCGCGCCGCCTCGGCCGGCCCGCACAGCTCCCGGACGTTGGCGGCCATCCGCTCGGCACCGCCCACCACGTCCAGCCGGGACCCGTCATGGAACGCCAGCCGGTAGAAGGGGTCCAGGCGCCGCAGCGGCAGGACGCTCTCCAGATCCGCGCCCGCCGCCCCGAACGTCTCGGCGAGCACCTCCGGCATGGTCAGCACCGAGGGACCGGTGTCGAACCGGTACCCGGCCGCGCGCGCCGTCCCGCAGCACCCGCCCGGCACGTCCCTGGCCTCGACCAGCACCACCTCGCGGCCCCGCGCCGCCAGGTGGACCGCGGCGGACAGCCCGCCGAGGCCCGCCCCGATCACGACGACCGGGCCCCGCACTGTTTTCTCCATCGCCGTCCCGTATGAGTTCTGGGCAGTTCTTCAGGTCTGCACAGTTCTTCGGGACGTGGCGGCCGCTCGGTTGCATCACCCTGCGCGCGGTGCCCGGAACGGCTTCAGCGGGCCCGCACGGCAGGGCGGGGCTTCGGGGCCCGGCCGCGCTCGGCCGCGCGGACGATGCCCGTGCACATCCCCCCGAAGATCCGGTCGTGGAACGGGCGGAACGCCCACCAGTACGCGTGCCCAGCGAGCCCCCGGGGGTGGAACAGCGCCCGCTGCGTGAGGGACGTCCGGGAGCCCTCCTGCCCCACCCGGAACTCCAGCCAGGCCAGCCCCGGCAGCCGCATCTCGGCCCGGAGGCGCAGCAGCCGCCCCCGCTCGATCTCCTCCACGCGCCAGAAGTCCACCGTCTCCCCGATCCGCAGCCGGCGCGGGTCGCGGCGGCCGCGCCGCAGCCCGACCCCGCCCACCAGCCGGTCCAGGACGCCCCGGGCCTGCCACGCGACGGGGAAGGAGTACCAGCCGCGGTCCCCGCCGATCCCCTCGACCACCTCCCACAGCCGCTCCGGCGACGCGTCCGTCCAGCGGACCTGCTCGTCGGTGTAGAGGCTGCCGCCGGCCCAGTCCGGGTCCGTGGGCAGCGGGTCGCTGGGCGCGCCGGGAGTGCTCGCCGACGACCAGCGGGTGGCGACGTCCGCCTGCCGGACGCGGCGCAGCGCCCGCTCCACCGAGCGCTCGAACCCGATGGGCCCGTCCGGCGGCGGCGGCACGTACTCGGCGATGTCGTTCTCCCTGCACACCACCTCGTTCCGCAGCGACTCGACCAGCGGTCGCGCCAGGGCGCCCGGGACGGGGGTGATGGCGCCCACCCAGTGGCTCGACAGGCTCGGGCTCAGCACCGGGACCGGCAGGATGATCCGCGGCTTCAGCCCCGCCACGCGCGCGTACCCGCGGATCATGTCGACGTAGGTGAGCACGTCCGGGCCGCCGATGTCGAACCCCCGGTTCACGTCCGGAGGCAGGTCCGCGCACGCCACCAGGTAGTACAGGACGTCGTGGATCGCGATCGGCTGGATGCGGGTGCGCACCCAGCGCGGCGTCACCATCACCGGCAGCCGCTCGGTCAGGTAGCGCAGCATCTCGAACGACGCCGAGCCCGCACCGATGATCACCGCGGCGCGCAGCCACGCGGTCGGCACCCCGCCGTCCAGCAGGATCCCGGCGACCTCGGCGCGGGACCGCAGGTGCGGCGACAGCTCTCCCTCCGGCTCCATCCCGCCGAGGTAGACCACCCGCCCGACCCCCGCCTCCCGCGCCGCGTCCGAGAACGTGCGGGCGGCCAGGCGGTCGGTCTCGGCGAAGCCGCCGTTGCCGCCGATCGCGTGGATCAGGTAGTAGGCGACGTCCACGCCCTCCAGGGCTCGCCGGGTCGACTCGGGATCGGTCGCGTCGGCCTCCGCGATCTCGACCCGGTCCACCCACGGGTAGTCGCGCAGCCGCCGGGCCGAGCGCGCCATGCACCGCACCCGGTGGCCCGCGTCCAGGAGTTCCGGCACCAGGCGGCCTCCGATGTAGCCGGTGGCTCCCGTGACGAGGCACAGGCGCCCCTCGCCGGTCTCCGTGCGTTCACCGGTGTCCATGCGTCTCCTCGTTCGGTCGTCCGCGGGACGGCTCCCGCCGCCCGCCGCGGGGGTCATCGGTCGTCGGGGGCGAGGATGGGCGGCGGGTAGCCGAGGGCCCGCCTCCGGTCCTCGTCCAGTTCCCAGGGGCGGTGGACGCGGGCTCCTTCGAGGCCGGCCAGCTCGGGGACGTACCTGCGGACGTAGTCGCCGCGCGGGTCGAACCGCGTCGCCTGCCGGAACGGGTTCATCACCTGGTCGGGCCGGGTGCTGTTCCCGGTCCCGGCGACCCACTGCCAGTTCCCCGCGTTGTCGGCGACGTCGCCGTCGGCGAGCCACTCGTTGAAGTGGGCCAGGCCGAGCCGCCAGTCGATGCCGAGGTCGCGGGTCAGGAAGGAGGCGGTGACGAGCCGGGCGCGGTTGTGCATGAACCCCTCGCGGCGGAGCTGGCGCATCCCGGCGTCCACGATCGGGATGCCGGTCGTGCCGTCGCGCCATGCGGCGAAGGCGTCCTCGTCGTCCTTCCAGTTCCGGCCGCGCGGCCGGTAGTCGCGGCGCGGGAGGTCGGGGAAGGCGGCGGCGACCTGGTGGTGGAAGTCCCGCCAGGCCAGCTGGCGCCGGAAGGCGTCCGGCGCCGACCCGGCCAGCTCCCGCGGCGAGACGCAGCCGAACTTCAGGTACGGGCTGAGCCGGGACGTGCGGTCGGCGGCGAGGTCGTCGCGGACCCGGTCGTACTCCGCCGCGTCCTCGCGCAGCCACGCCTTCATGCGCTCGCGCCCCTTGCCCTCCCCGCCGGGCGCGAGGTCGGGGGACGGGGTGCCCGAGACCAGGTTGGCGAGCCGGGGCAGCGCGCCCGGCTCCACACGGGACGGCAGCCGGATCTCCTTGGGCGCGTCCACGGCCGGGCGCCAGCGTGCCTCCTCCCAGGCCCGCCAGTACGGGGTGAACACCTTGTAGTGGTCGCCGCTGGCCGGAGTGAGGTCGCCGGGCGGGACGACCGTGATGCCGGGGTGCACCGACACGTCCAGTCCGAGGTCGCGGAGGCGGGCGAGGCGCCGTTCCGCGTACGCCGACCGCTCGTCGGCGAGGTGCAGCGAGCGGGCGCCGGTCTCCCGGGCCAGCCGGGCGGTCTCCGCGGCCGGGTCGCCGCGCCGCACCACCAGGTCACCGCCCCGCTCGGCCAGCGATCTGCGCAGGTCGTCCAGGCTGTCGAGGAGGAACCGGACGCGGTTCGGCACGGCGAACGGCCCGTCCAGGATCGCGTCGTCGAAGACGAAGAGCGGGACGACCCGCGCGGCCCCGCACGCCGCGGCCAGAGCGGGATTGTCGCGCACCCGCAGGTCGCGGGTGAACAGCAGGATCGACGTGTCCATCACCTGAGTCTTCGGAGCCGCGGGCGCGAGCGGTTGCGGTAGGCGATGTCGCCGTTCAACGCGGTGGCGAACGCGCACCACGCCGCGTACGGGACGAGGGCGGCGGCCGCGACGCGGTCGGTGCGGGCCGTGCGGCGGATCAGTTCGGCGTTGCTGGCGTCCAGCAGCAGCGTGCCCGCGACCCCCGCGCTCGGGCTGCGGCGGCCGAAGAACAGGTGGTTCCAGCCCGCGTTCAGCGCCAGGTTGACGCCGAGGCTCGCGGCCAGGGCGCGGCGCCGGCGGCCCCGGGTCCGCAGCAGCGCGCGCCCGCCCGCCCATGCGACGGTGGCGTACAGGGGCGTCCACACGACCCCGAAGGCCCAGGAGGGCGGCTGCCACGGCG
Organism: Actinomadura sp. NPDC000600; assembly: GCF_040492135.1. NCBI lineage: Bacteria > Bacillati > Actinomycetota > Actinomycetes > Streptosporangiales > Thermomonosporaceae > Actinomadura > Actinomadura sp. NPDC000600. The sequence continues at coordinate 247,726 of NZ_JBEUPD010000009.1, read as the reverse complement.
GCTTCCGCAGCGCCCGGTACCAGCGGCTGTCGGCGTCGACCGCCTTGCCCCCGGCCGCCGCGGCCGCCGCCACCGCCGCGGTGGTGGCCCCGTAGACCGCCCACCGGTCGCTCGCCCGGACGTGGTGCTGCTCGTTCGTCGGCTCCATGGCCGGGAGCCTTCCCGCTCCGGCGGCGTCCGCACGTCCGCAGGTGGTCGGCGATCCGCGTCCGCTGAGGTCAGCGCGCCTTCGGGATGCAACCGGGAGGGACGGTCCCGGCGAAGACCAGAGAGACCGCACGACACGGGGGACCGCACGGCCGGTGGGGTCTACGCTGTGCCGTCGGAGCAGCACGGGAGACCGAAGAGCATGGGTGGGGAGCCGGACCGGGAGCCGGGGCTGGGCGTGGGCGCGGTGGCGCGGCGCCTGGGCCTCGCGGCCGCCACCCTGCGCACGTGGGACCGCAGGTACGGCATGGGCCCGAGCGGCCGCAGCCCGGGCGGCCACCGCCGGTACACGCCCGAGGACGTGGCGCGGCTCGAAGCGATGCAGCGGCTGATCCTGGAGGGCGCCCCGCCGGGTGAGGCCGCCCTCGCGGCGCGGAACGAACCGCCCGGCGCGCCGCGCCGGCCGCGCGGGCACGGCGCGGGCGGCAACCGGGTCCCCGTCGGGGAGCCGCCCGCCGGAGCGGACGCGGCCGAGGTCCGCGGGCTGGCCCGTGCGGCGATGTCGCTGGACGTCCCCGCGATGGTCGAGGCCATCAGGTCCGCGATCGCGCGGGGCGGGGTCGTGCGGGCCTGGGACGGCCTGATGGTCCCGGTCCTTGCCGGCATCGGCCGCAAGCACGCGGTGGGCGGTGAGTGCGTCGAGGTCGAGCACCTGCTGTCCACGGTGGTGCTCGGCTGCCTGGCGGAGGTGCCGACGCCCGAGCAACCGCTGAACGTCCGGCCCGTCGTGCTCGCCTGCGCCCCGGAGGAGCAGCACAGCCTGCCGCTGTACGCGCTGGCCGCCGCGCTGGCGCAGGCCGGGGTCGCGGCGAGCCTGCTGGGCGCGCGGGTGCCCCCGGACGCCCTCGCCGCCGCGATCCGCCGCACCGGGCCGGGCGCCGTCTTCGTCTGGTCGCAGACCGCCGCGACAGGCGACCCGGGCTGGCTCGCCGGCCTCCCCGGCACCCGTCCCATGGTGCGGCTCCTGGCCGGCGGCCCGGGGTGGAGACAGGACCGGCTGCCGGACTCCGTCCGGTTCGTGACGAGTCTTTCCCAAGCCGTCACCGAGATTTTGAACGGCCCCGCAGCGCCCTGATTCACCGCGAAAGCCGCGTGCCCGCACCCCCCTTCACCCTCCGTGGCTCGACATCGCCCCTGGAATCGACTATGAACAGGTTTTGAAACGATTCCTCCGGGAAAGGCCCAGCTCATGAACCTGGGAGAGCGGCTCGCACGCGGCGACGAGAGCGCGCTTGCGGAGTGCTACACCGTGCTCGGCCCGCTCGTGCGCCGCCACGTCGTCCGGCTGGTGCCCCGGCACGCCGTGGACGACGTCGTCCAGTTGGTCTTCCTGGAGGTCTGGCGGTCGCGCCGCCGCTTCGATCCGGAGCGCGCCCTGGAGCCCTGGGTCCTCGCCATCGCCCGCAGGCGCGCCATCGACCAGCTCCGCGCCGAGGCCCGCCACTACCGCAGGACGCTGCCCCTGGACGACCACGCCGAGCTGCCCGCCGCGCGGACGCCCGACGCCTCGCCGTCCGTGGAGACCGCCTGCGACGTCCGGGACGCCCTGGCGGTCCTGCCCATGCCGCAGCGGCAGGCGATCGTGATGGCCCACTTCGGGCAGCTGACCCAGACCGAGATCGCCGACCGGCTGTCCGTCCCGCTGGGCACCGTCAAGGCGCGCACGGCCCGCGGCCTGCGCCGGATGAGAGAGCTTCTATGACCGCCTCCGGCGGCCCCTACCCGCGCCCCAGGCTGGCGGTGTCGAGCTGCCTGCTGGGCGCGCCGGTCCGGTACAACGCCGGCCACAGCCGCGACCGGTTCCTCACCGACGTGCTGGACCCCCACGTCGACTGGGTCCCGGTCTGCCCCGAGATGGAGATCGGCCTCGGGGCGCCGCGTCCCACGCTGCGGCTCCACACCGACGGGCACGTCGTCACCAGGGACGGGACGGCCGACCACACCGCCGCGATGACCGCGCTCGCGGAGACCCGCATCCCCCAGCTGGAGGAGCTGGACGGCTACGTGCTCAAATCGCGCTCGCCGTCCTGCGGGCTGTTCCGCCTGCCCCGCTACGCCTCCGGCAAGCCCGGCGAGCGCACCGACGACCAGCCCGTGGACCGCCGGGGCCGCGGGCTGTTCGCCGACCTCGTCACCGAGGCGCTCCCGGACCTGCCCGCGGAGGAGGACGGCCGGCTCCGCGACCCGCTCCTGCGCGAGCACTTCATCGAGCGCATCTACGCCCACGCCCGGCTCCGCGAACTCTTCGCCTCCGACTGGCGGCCCCGGGACCTGGTCGCGTTCCACAGCCGCCACAAGCTCCAGATCCTGGCGCACGACCCGTCCGCCTACCAGGCGCTCGGACGGATCGTCGCGGACGCGGGCTGCCGTCCGCGCGAGGAACTGGAGGACGGGTACCGGCACGCGTTCAGCGCGGCGCTCGCCGTCCGCCCCCGAAGGGGCCGTCACATGAACGCCCTCCAGCACGTCTTCGGGATGCTCAGCGACCACTTGGACGACACCCGCCGCCACGACCTCCTGGACGCCATCGAGACCTACCGGCGGGGGCAGGCCCCGCTCAGCGTCCCCATCGCCCTGCTGCGCCACCACGCCATGGGCGAGCGAGTCGACTACCTGACCCAGCAGACCTACCTGGACCCCTACCCCGCCGACCTGGTCCTCCGCCACTACCTGTGACGCCGGCCCAGAACGCACGGGCCGAGGCGAGCGTGAGGCTCGCCGTCGGCCCGTGGGGCAGGCACCGCTCGTTCAGTGGGCGGCGGGTTCCAGGAGCCGGTCGGCGGCGTCCGGCTCCTCGGCCGTCAGCGGCGCCTCGCCGGCGGCCTTGACGCGCTTGGGCAGCAGGAACGCGACCCCGACCATCGCCAGGGACAGCGCGGCGCTGATGACGAACGCCAGACGCATCCCGTCGAGCTGGGCGAGCGCGGCGGAGACCCCGTCCGCGATCCGGCTCTCGGCGCGTCCGGCCATCACGGTCACCACCAGCGCCGTGCCGAAGGCCGCGGCGACCTGCTGGAGGGTGCCCAGCATGGAGCTGCCGTGCGAGTACAGGGAGGCCGGGAGCGCCCCGAGGCCGAGGGTGAACACCGGGGTGAACGCCGCCGCCAGCGACACCATGAGCAGCGAGTGCAGGCCGAGAACCTGCCAGTACGGCATCGTCTCCGAGATCCGGGTGAACCCGGCCAGGGCGAGCACGATGCCCGCCGAGCCGGGGATGATCAGCATCCGCCCGCCGAAGCGGTCGAAGAGCCGCCCGACGACCGGGCCGAGCAGCCCCATCGCGAGCCCGCCGGGCATCATCAGCAGGCCGGTCTCCAGCGGCGTGAGCCCGCGCAGGTTCTGCAGGTAGATCGGCAGCAGGATCATCGAGCCCATCATCGCCATGAACCCGAGCGACATCAGGAGCAGGGAGAGCGCGTAGGCCGGGTGCCGCAGGACCCGCAGGTCCATCAGCGGGACGTCGCGCCGCTGCAACCGGAGCTGCCGGACCGCGAAGACCGCGATCGTGACCGCGCCGACCGCGACGATCACCGTGGGGAGGGCCGCCGATCCCTGGCCGAACCTGCTCAGCCCGTACACCAGCGAGCCGAACCCGGCGGCGGCGGCCGCGACGCTGAACCAGTCGATCGTCCCCGGCCGCGGCTCCCCGACGTTCTCCAACCGCGCCAGGCCGCGCCAGGTGATCAGGGCCGCGACCGGCAGCACCGCCGCGAACAGCAGCCGCCACGAGCCGAGCTGCAGGATCAGGCCGGACACCGCCGGGCCCATCGCCGGCGCGACCGAGATCGCCATGGTCACGGCGCCCATCACGCGGCCGCGGTCGCGCTCCGGCACGACGGTCATCAGCGTCGTCATCAGCAGCGGCATCATCACCGCGGTGCCGGTCGCCTGGACGATCCGCGCGAGCAGCAGCACCTCGAACGCCGGCGCGGCCGCCGCCAGCGCCGTGCCGGCGAGGAAGACGCCCATCGCGGTGGCGTAGGCGCGGCGGGTGCTGACCCGCTGCAGGAACCAGCCCGTCACCGGGATCACCGCGGCCATCGTCAGCATGAACGCCGTGGAGAGCCACTGCGCCGCCTGCTCGGTGACGTCCATGTCCGCCATCAGCCGCGGGATCGCGTTGATCATGACCGTCTCGTTCAGGATGACCACGAACGTCGCCATCACCAGCAGCCGCACCACCGCGGGCGTCCTGGACGTCCGCCCGCCTCCCGCGGCCTCGGCCCCCGTCGACCCGTCGCCTGCTTGCTCATGCGTTGTCGTCATACCGGGATAGACCCCCCTCGCCACCGAAACTCATCGCTCGATTCGAAAACATTTGCGAATCCTCCGCCGCCTGCCACGACCGGCCAGATCCGCGGAGGCCCGCGCCTGACGTCCTCGACCGCCAGGTAGCCCGACCAGTCGGGGTGGCCGTCGTTCAGCCGTCCGGGGTCAGGCGCGCCCGCCGCGTCCGCAGGAAGTCCCGTTCGGTGTCGTTGGAGGCCAGGGTGATCGCCTCGTCGTAGGCGGCGGCGGCTTCGGCGGTGCGGCCGAGGCGGGCGAGGAGGTCCGCGCGGGCGGCGGGCAGCAGGTGGTAGCCCGGCAGGTCCAGCTCGTCGACGATGGCGAGCGCCGCCGCCGGCCCGTGCACCTCGGCGACGGCGACGGCGCGGTTGAGCGCCACGACCGGGGTCGGGGAGTGCCGCAGCAGCTGGTCGTAGAGCGCCAGCACCTGCGCCCAGTCGGTCGCGGGCCCGTCGGTGTGCACGGCGTTGATCGCGGCCTGCAGCTGGTAGGGCCCCGGCCGGCCGCGGCGCAGGCACCACCGCACCAGCGCGTGCCCCTCGGCGATCAGCTCCCGGTTCCACCGCGACCGGTCCTGCTCGGCGAGCACCACCAGCTCACCCGAGGGCCCCGTCCGCGCCGGCCGCCTCGCCTCGGTGAGCAGGAGCAGCGCCAGCAGCCCGACCGCCTCCGGTTCGTCGGGCATCAGCTCCGCGAGCGCCCTGGCCAGCCGGACGGCCTCCTGGCACAGGTCCGTCCGCAGCAGCTCCCCCGACGTGGCCGCGTACCCCTCGTTGAAAATGAGGTAGAGCACGGTGAGCACCGAGTCCAGCCGGTCGGGGAGCTCGGCGGCGCGGGGCACCCGGTAGGGGATGCCGGCGTCGCGGATCTTCTTCTTCGCGCGGACGATCCGCTGGGCGACGGTCGCCTCCGGCACCAGGTGGGCCCGCGCGATCTCGGCGACCTCCAGCCCGCCGAGCAGGCGCAGGGTCAGCGCGGTCCGCGCGAGCGGCGACAGCGCCGGGTGGCAGCAGGTGAAGATCATGCGGAGCTGGTCGTCGCGCACCGGCCCCGCCTCCTCCGGCTCGTCGGCCTGGTGCAGCAGCAGCGCCTGCGCGTGGCGCGCCTCGCGGGTGGACTCGCGGCGCAGGCGGTCGATCGCCCGGTTGCGGGCGGTGGTCACGATCCACGCGCCCGGATTGGGCGGCGGCTCGTCCCACTTCTGGAGGGCGACCGCGAACGCGTCCTGCACGGCCTCCTCGGCGAGCCCGATGTCGCCGAGGAAGCGCGTCAGCGTGGCCACGCACCGCCCGTACTCCGCCCGGTAGACGGCGTCCAGATCCGTGCTCATCTCCACTGGGCGTCTTCGAACGGGCGCACCTCGATCGGGGACCCGCAGGCCAGCGCGCACTTCTCGCCCCAGGCCAGCGCCTGGTCGAGGTCGTCGCACTGGATCACCCAGAACCCGCCGAGCTGCTCCTTGGTCTCGGCGAACGGCCCGTCGGTCATCGTGGTCGTGCCGTCGCCGGGCCGGACGACCGTGCTGGCGTGCGAGGGCAGGAGCCCGCCGACGAACACCCACGAACCGGCGGCCTTCATCTCCTCGGTGACCCCGGCCGTCCGGGCGTGCTGCTCCTGGAGCCCCTGCTCGGACGGCCAAGGCGCGCTTTCGTCGAACTGGACGGCGAGGAGGTACTTCTTCACGGCGGGCTCCTTGGAGGTCGGACGCGGCCGGCCCGATACCGGCCTCTCACTCTGGCTACGAAAGCCCACGATGCCAATCGACATCACCGCGGAAAAAATTCTGGATGATCTACCCCGGCCGGGACGAAGCAGATCCGTCCCCTGCGGGGCTCCGCAGGGGACGGGCAGGGAGGGGCCGGGACGCGGGGCGGGTGCGGCCCTGCGTCCCGGTGCGTGCGGGGTCAGCCGGTGGTGCCGGTCCAGGTGGCGGGGATGTGGGCCACGCGGACGCGCTGCGGGTGGTCGCCGACGGGGACGGAGGTGATCTTCTGGCCGGTGCCGAAGTCGATCGCGGTGACCTGGTCGGCGCCGCTCTCGGAGATGACGCAGGCGCGGCCGTCGCCGCTCACGGTGGCCCAGTACGGCTTGGACGCGGTGACCAGCGGGCCTTCCTGGAGGGTGGAGCGGTTGACGATGGTGGCGTAGTCGTCCATCGTCCCGGCCACGCAGAGCCTGCTCCCGTCGGGGCTCATCGAGAGCCCGTGGTGGCGCGAGTCGTTGACGAACGTCTTGCGGTCGTCGCTGGTGGCCGGGTTCTTCGGCAGGGTCCTGACCCGGGTGATCTTGTCGGTGGCCATGTCGTACTCCACGAGCCCGTTGAAGAACGAGACCTGGAAGTACAGCTTCGACTCGTCCGGCGAGAACACCGCGGGCCGGATCGCGTTCGACAGGTCCTTGCGGCCGAAGGCGTCGAGGCGCGAGCGCATGTCGATGGTCTTGACGACCTTGTAGGTGGACGCGTCGGCGATGGTGATGTGCCGGTCGCCCTTGGTCCAGTCCTGGGACGGGTCGTCCATGTCGGTCTCGACGTTCCCGATCGACATGTTCAGGATGTACTTGCCGTCCTTGGTGAAGATGTTCTCGTGGGGCTTGTCGCCGGTGGCGAACGAGCCGAGCTGCTTGCCGGTGTTGATGTCCAGGACGTGGACGACCTTGCCGAGCGAGGCCGACACCGCGACCCTGGTGCCGTCGGGGGAGACGGACATGTGGTCGGCGCGGTAGCCGGAGACGGCGAACCGCCACTTGACCTTCCCGGTGGCCAGGTCGATGGAGACGACGTCGCCGAAGCTGGGCCGCGAGGCGACCAGGGCGGTGCCGTCGGGGGTGGAGTACAGGTCGTCGACGAGCTGGTCGTGGCCCTCGCCGGCGGTCGCCCGGATGCCGAGGTAGACGGCCAGGTTGATCGGGTTGAGGTAGATCGCGGTGAGGCGCCGGCTCTTGTCGGGGATGACGTTGATCCGGCCGATCTTGGCGAAGTCGCCGCTGGACTTGATGACGTCGGCGGTGCCCTCCCAGTTGTTGCCGACGAACATGACCTCGCGCAGGTCCGCGGCGTGCGCGGTGGTCGCGGAGACGGCGGGCGCGATGGCGCCGGCGGCCAGGACGGCCGCCGCGGCGATGCTCCGCAGGCGACGGCGCCGACTGGTGCGGGGCCGGGCAGGGGTGGTCGCAGCGTGCATGCTTGCTTCTCCCAGGGGGGTGGGTCGCCCGGGCGGGCGGGGGCGCGGAACCTTTCCGCGTCCCTGCCGGCGCGCACGGCGGCGAGCGGGGGCCCTTCCGCGCATGCCGCGGCGCCGGTGGCGCGGTGACGACGGTCGCGGGCATGGCCGTGCCCCCGGATTCGGCCGGCCTTGTGGGCCGCGTGCGAATCCACTGAAATCCGAACATCACCGTATTCAGACTTTGGTTACTGGATAGTAAGCAGGGGTGGTGTGCGCCGCAAGACCCGAACTCGGGGGATTTCTTGTCACCTGGTGGGGGAATGCATGGGCGGACCGAATCGGCCCTGGAGAGGGGCCGATAAGGGGTCGCGGGCACCGAAGGGCGGCTCCGACCGGGGCCTCGCCGTTCCGGGCTACGCGGGGATGATCAGGCCGTAGTGCCCGTCGTAGCGGTGGTAGAGCACGTTGCCCCGTCCCGTCCCGGCGTCGCGGAAGAACACCCAGCGGCGCCCGGCCTGCTCCAGATGCTCGATCGCCTCCCGGACGGTCAGCTTGGGCGCCGGACGCGGGCTGACCGTCAGCGGGACGGCGCGGGGCGCGCCCACCTGCTCGCGCGGGGTCGCCTGCGCCAGCCGGTACCCGTGGTCGGCGGGGTAGATGACGCTGTCCTCGCCCGTCTCGATGTCGCGGAACAGCAGGAACCCGTAGTCCAGCACCTCCATGTCGAAGGCCGCCTCGTCGGGCGTCTCGGCGGTAAGCGTGAACGACTTGTGCCGGATCAGCTCCCGCTCCTCCGGCGGGCGCGGGTAGTAGTCCGGCCGGTGCGTCGGCTCGGCGCCGTGCCGCCACTCGTGCGGGCCCGTCGCGGGACTCGACGGGTAGGCGCCCCGGCGGGCCTCCCAGTGCCGGGAGATCCGGTCGAGCCGGTTCAGCAGCCGGTCATGGAGCCGGTCGACGGCCTCGGACATGGTCGGCGCCGCCACCTGCGCCCGGACGAGGCGGCCGTTGACGTCCAGGTTGGCCTGGGCCGTCGCCGGGCGCTCCACCGCCGGGTCCGGCGACATGGTCAGCTTCACGCGCGCGAACAGCACCGGCTCCGGCGCGTGCCGGAACACCGCGCTCACCTTGGAGCGCGCGTAGTCGGTCGAGCCCTCCGGCACGCTTCCCCGGTGCTCCACGGCCACCTCGGGCGCGGCGCTGGTCCTCGTCCGGTCCATGACATCCCCCCGTTGCTCTCCTGCTTCGGCCGCTCTGCCGCTCCGGCGGCCCTAGTGCTTCGACCACTCGGCCGGCTGGTGCTCGATGGTGGAGTCCGAGGACGGGTAGAAGGTGCTCTCGTGGCCGTCGTCCCACCGCACCAGGTAGGGCGGCTCCCCGTCGTGCCCGTGGACTTCCAGGATCTCGGCCCTGCGTCCGGGGTCGCCCACGTGGTGCCCGTGGATGATCAGCCGGTCGCCTTCGCTGGCTCGCATCGTGTCCCCCTCACGTCGCGCCTGAGAGTCCATCGTGGGGTCGCGCGGCAGGGCGTCACCAGGGCCAAAGGTCCATATTCCCGCAGGTCAGCCATATTCCACCGGATATGCGGAGCTTCCGGCTATATGGCGGAGGGCGGGGAAGGAGTCCGGGGAAGCGGCCGACGACAGGAGGGGCGATGTCCAGCCCGACCACGACGTCGATCCGGATCGTCTCCGGGACGGCCCATCCGGGGCTCGCCGCCGCCGTCGCGGCCATGCTGGGCATCCGCCCGGTGCCGAGCGAGGTGGAGAGGTTCCCCGACGGCGAACTGCGGCCGGCCGTGGACGGCGTGCAGGGCGGAGACGTCTACGTGGTGCAGCCCACCGGGCCCGCGGTCGACGACCACCTGGTCGAGCTGCTGCTGCTCCTGGACGCGTGCCGCCGGGGCGGCGCCAGGACCGTCACCGCGGTCGTCCCGTACTTCGGGTACGCCCGCCAGGACCGCCGCGGCCGGGCCGGGCAGGCGGTGGGCGCCAAGGTGGCGGCCGGCGCGCTGGCCTCGGCGGGAGCCGACCGGCTGGTCGTGGTGGAGCCGCACACCGTCGCCCTGGAGGCGGTGTCCCCGATCCCGGTGGAGATGCTGACGGCCGTGCCGATCCTGGCCGACGCGCTGGCGGAGCCGACACCGGAAGCGGCCGTGCTGGTGGCGCCCGACCTCGGCGCGGTCAAGCCCGCCGAGCACTACGCGCGGCTGCTGCGGCGGCCGGTCGCCGTGGTGCGCAAGACGCGGCTGTCCGGCGAGCGGGTGCACGCCGAGGAGCTCGTCGGGGACGTGGCGGGCCGGCCCGCGGTCATCGTGGACGACATGATCAGCACCGGCGGGACGATCGAGGCGGCCGTGCGCGTCCTGCTGGCCCGCGGCGCCGCCCCCGACATCACCGTGGCCGCGGCCCACGGTCCGCTGGTGGCCGCCGCCTGGGACCGGCTCGACGGGCTTCCGATCCGCTGCCTGCTGGCGACCGACACCCTCCCGGTGGCAGGGGCGCGGGCGTCGCTGCGGGTCCGGTCCGTGGGGCCGCTGATCGCCGACGCCATCGGCCGCCTGCACAGGGGGCAGTCCCTGGAAAGCCTGATGGTGCGGGAGTGACGCGGTCCGCAGGGACGCCGAACGGGCCGGGCCCGTCAGGACCCGGCCCGCTCACCGGTGCTAGTGGCCCGGCCCCAGCGGAATCCCCGGGATCAGGTTGGACGGCGTCGTGTCGCGCAGCTCGTACAGGATGCTGTAGGTGAGTCCCAACGGCTGCATGATGTTGTTCTCCTCCACGGCCGTCGGCGAGTACACCGCCGTGATGTAGCGGACCTGGTGCTCCTCCCTCAGCCATGAGCGGGCGGGCTCGTCCACCGTGCGCATGTCGACGTAGTACTTGGGGTAGCGCACCCGGTTGAGCACCTGCTCGGCGTTGATCGGCGGAGGCGGGCCCACGGTGAACCTCCGGATGTACCCGGTGTCCTCGTCGAGCGCCGTGAACGTCCCCTTGTAGAAGCTGGCGCCGATGGCCACGTAGCCCGGGCCGAGGATCTCGCGCAGCCAGGTCCCCTGCCGCTTGAACGTGTGCCCCGGCTCCTCGCCCAGGTACCCGACATGGGCGTTGTGGGCGGAGAGCAGGACCTTGCTCTTCATGTAGCGGTACCACCACACGGTGTTCAGCGCCATGGCCTCGTCGCGGGGCCCCGAGAAGTCCTCGGCGGCGTGGGTCTTGGCGATCCAGTACGCCACGTTCGCCTGCTGCTCGGCCCATTCCGCCGCCCTGCGGGGAGCGCCCTGGCGCAGGCTCCTGACGATCTGCAGGGCCTTCCACGCCTGCCGCTGCACCTGCTGCCGCTCCGCCATGGGCTTGGCGTCGTACCACCGCTCCCAGGTGTTGAGGTCGGTGGTGGGGATCAGCCCGTCGTAGAGGGCCTTGAGCTTGGGGATGAGGTCCGCGCGGCCGCGCTCGCGCACGTACCGGAAGATCTCCTTGAAGATCACGATGTTCGTGAAGTAGACGTCGTCGCCCATGAACTGCAGGGGCCGCTGCTTCGGATGCGTCACGTTGTAGTGCCGGATCCACTTGATCAGCCGCAGGTAGTCCTCGTTGGCGAACAGGCGGTAGTTCTGCTGGAACTCCTGCCGCATGATCGCGGCCGGGTCGCCCTTGCCCCGCAGGACGTACTCGTTGAGCCGGAGCCCGGTGCCCCAGTTCAACTCCAGCATGAACGTCGTGAACCCCTTCTCCTTGACCAGGTATTCGAAGACCCGGTGCTTGAAGGCGAAGAACTGGTGCGTGCCGTGGGTGGCCTCGCCCAGCCCCACCACGGGGGTCTCGCCGATCATCCGGCCCAGCGCGCGCAGGTCGCGCGTCTCGTGGTCGGGCTCGGTGGTCAGCAGGGGATGCGCGCCGCGGTCGAGCGCGCGTACCACTGCCTCCTCGCGGTTGGGGACGGATTCCTGGGCGCGCGCGGGCACTGGCGTGAAGGTCCCCACGCCGAGCGCCAACGCGGCGACGAATGCCGGAAATCTACCGGCACGGAGCAACGACATATCTGCCGACCTCGCAATAGGTGAATGGTGAGGAGCGAAGCGTCCAGGGTGAATTGCCCGCTTCGCCGTCGCTCGTGGCCGTCGTCCCGTGATGTGGGATTTGCGGACGTGAAACGCCGCCGTTCCCGCGGCCGTGCGACCTGAGGTGATCTTCCCATTCGTGATCTCTGGTCATCACCCGGAAAAGGTAAACCTTGCATCGAGGCGGCCTAATAGCACTTATCCGTCCATTATCGAAAGGCGGGAGCCGCCGACCGCGCCCGGCGGGGAGCCGTGCGAGAGGCCGGGCGGCTCCCCGCCGGGTATCCCCCGCCCTTTGATCGGTTCAAAATCCCACCTATCATACAGACTGTGGGCATGTTGCTACTTACAGTGACAACATGCTGATCACAAGGACATGCAGGCGTACTCAGGGCATCGCCCTCGCCGCCCTGGCCCTCACCGTCGGGCTGAACATGACCGGGGGCGCGACGGCGGCCGTCCAACGACCGCATGAGACCGGTGGCGGCGGATCAGGGAAGGCGCCGCAGGCCGTCCTGGACGAGGCCGTGCGGGAGGGCGCTCCCGGCGCGCTCGCGCAGTCGCGCACGCCCCACCGGATCCTGAACCTCTCCAGCGGGGTCGCCGACCTCGCGACCGGGCAGCCGCCGCGAGCGGACATGAAGTTCCGGATCGCCAGCATCACCAAGACGTTCGTGGCGACGGTGGTCCTGCAGCTCGTCGCCGAAGGGCGGCTGCGCCTGGACGACACCGTCGCCAAGGTGATCCCGGGTGTCGTCCACGGCAACGGGTACGAGCCCAACAAGATCACGATGCGGATGCTGCTCGACCACACCAGCGGCGTCGCCGACTACACGGGCAACCCGCGCATCACGGAGATCGCCCTGGCCGACCCGCGGCACGACTTCACACTGCGGGAACTGGCCGACGCCGGCCTGGAGTACCCGCCCGACTTCCCGCCGGGGACCTCATGGCGCTACTCCAACACCAACTACGTGCTGCTCGGCATGGTCATCCAGGCCGTCACCGGCCGGACGTACGTCCACGAGATCAACAAGCGGATCATCCGGCCGCTGCATCTGCGCAGCACGTACTTCCCCGGCACGGACCCGCGGATCCGCCCGCCGCACCTGCACGCGTACGTGCCTGCGGAGGACGACCCGTCGCGGCTGGAGGACAACACCAACATCAACACCACGTTCGCGCGCGCCACGGGCGACCTGATCTCCACGGTCGGCGACCTCGACCGCTTCGACTCCGCCCTGCTGAGGGGCCGGTTCCTGCCCGCGCGGCTGCTGGAGGAGATGCTCCGTCCGACGCCGGGCTCCCACCCCTTCCCCGGCAGCGCCATGTTCCGCTACGGACTCGGGGCGATCATCGCCACGCCGCCCTGCGGGGTCAGGGTGTACGGCAACGGCGGGACGCTGGACGGCTGGGAGAGCTGGATGGGCGGCACGCGCGACGGACGGCACATGATGTCGTTCGTCTTCACCACCACCGCGGTCAACCAGATCAAGCTCACCGAGCAGGCGGTGACGGCCGAATACTGCTCCCACATGCCGCGCACCGACTCCAAGGGCGGCTCGGGAGCGCACAAGGGCGCCGACTCGGGGGCCGCTCACACCGCACCGGGGCCGCGCCTCGTGCCGCGCCGCAGCCCCGCTCACACCGCGCCGTAGCCGACCGCCGCCGGGTGTCCCGATGACGAGGACGTCTCCGGCACCGACCTTGGCATTCACCTGATCTGAGGGAGTGGCAACATGATGACTCTGAGGACATGCACGCGCGCCGGGGGCATCGCCTCCGCCGCCTTGGCCCTTGCCGTCGCGGTGAACACCGCCGGTAGCGCGGCGGCGGCCGGCCAGCGACCGCACGAGAACGGCGGCGGCGGATCTGGGAAGGCGCTGCAAGCCGTCCTGGACGAGGCCGTACGGGAGGGCGCCCCGGGCGCGCTCGCCCAGTCGCGCACGCCGCACCGGACTTTGAACCTCTCCAGCGGGGTCGCCGACGTCACGACTGGGCGTCCGCCGCGGGCGTACATGAAGTACCGGGTCGGCAGCATCACCAAGCTCTTCGTGGCGACGGTGGTCCTGCAGCTCGTCGCCGAAGGGAGGCTGCGCCTGGACGACACCGTCGCCAACGTGATCCCCGGCGTCGTCGAGGGCAACGGGTACGAGCCCGACAAGATCACGATGCGGATGCTGCTCAACCACACCAGCGGCGTCGCCGACTACACCGACAACCCCCGGATCGAGGAGATCGCCGTCACCGACCCGCGGCACGACTTCACCCTGCGCGAACTGGCGGAGGCGGGGGTGGAGTACCCGCCCTACTTCCCGCCCGGCACCTCGTGGCGCTACTCCGACACCGACTACGTGCTGCTCGGCCTGGTCATCCGGAGCGTCACCGGCCGGAGCTACGTCCACGAGATCAACAAGCGGATCATCCGGCCGCTGCACCTGCGCAGCACCTACTTCCCCGGCACGGACCCGCGGATCCGCGGCCCGCACCTGCACGGATACACGCCCGTGGCGGACGACCCGGCGGAGCTGAGGGACACCACCGAGGTCAACATCACCTTCGCGCGCGCGTCCGGCGACATGATCTCCACGGTCGGAGACCTCGACCGCTTCGACTCCGCCCTGCTCGGCGGACGGCTCCTGCCCGATCGGCTCCTGCGGGCGATGCTCCGACCCGTCCCCGGATCGCAGCCCTACCCCGGCAGCGACATGTTCCGCTACGGACTCGGGGCGGTCATCGCCACCACGCCCTGCGGCGTGAAGGCGTACGGCAACGGCGGCACCCTGGACGGCTGGGAGACCTGGACGGGCAGCACGCGAGGCGGGCGGCACTCCATGTCGTTCGTCTTCACCACCGACGCCGTCAACCAGGTCCGGCTCACCGAGCAGGCGGTGACCGCCGAGTACTGCCCGGACACCACCCGGAAGGGGGCTCACACCGCGCCGTAGCCGCCGCCGCCGGGCGTCTCGATGACGAAGACGTCTCCGATGCCGACGGGCAGCGAGTCGCAGCCCTCCATCGGCGTCACGGAGCCGTCGGCGCGCTCCACCCACTGCCGTCCCGCCGTGCCGGGCCCGCCCCCCGCCATCCCGTACGGCGGGACGCGCCGGTGGCCCGACAGCGTGGTCACCGTCATCGGTTCGAGGAAGCGGATGCGGCGCCGGCCGCCGTCGCCACCATGCCGGCGGCCCGGCCCGCCGCTCCCGCGCCGGATCTCGAAGCTCTCCAGCAGGACGGGGTAGCGCCACTCCAGCACCTCGGGATCGGTGAGCCGGGAGTTGGTCATGTGCGTCTGGACGACGTCGGCGCCGTCGAAGCCGTCCCCGGCGCCGGAGCCGCTGGCCACCGTCTCGTAGTACTGGTGGCGCTCGTTGCCGAAGGTGACGTTGTTCATCGTCCCGGAGCCCTCCGCCATCACGCCCAGCGCGGCGTACAGGGCTCCGGTCACGGCCTGGGACGTCTCGACGTTGCCCGCGGCCACGGCCGCCGGGTACTCGGGCGCGAGCATCGAGCCCGGCGGGATCTTCACGTGGAGCGGGGTGAGGCAGCCCGCGTTGAGCGGGATGTCCTCGTCGACCAGCGTGCGGAACACGTACAGCACCGCCGCCATCGCCACCGACGACGGCGCGTTGAAGTTGCCGGCCGACTGGGGCGAGGTGCCGGTGAAGTCGATCTCCGCCGTCCGGGCGCGGCGGTCGACCCGGACCGCGACCCTGATGACCGCGCCGTTGTCGAGCTCGTAGGCGTAGGAGCCGTCGCGCAGCGCCGTGATCACCTGGCGGACGGCCTCCTCCGCGTTGTCCTGGACGTGGCGCATGTAGGCGTGCACGACGTCCAGCCCGAAGTGGCGCACCATGTCGCGCAGCTCGCCGACGCCCTTCTCGTTGGCGGCGATCTGGGCGCGCAGGTCGGCGAGGTTGTCGAGCGGGTTGCGGGACGGGTGGAGCGCCGAGCCCAGCAGCTCGACCGTCTCGGCCTCCCGGAGCCTGCCGCCCTCGACCAGGAGCCAGTTGTCGATCAGGACGCCCTCCTCCTCGACGCGCCGGCTGAACGCCGGCATGGACCCCGGCGTGATGCCGCCGATCTCGGCGTGGTGGCCCCGGGACGCGACGAAGAACGAGATGTCGGCGGCGCCGTCCCCTGTGGTGCTGTTCTGCGCCGCCCCGGACTCGACGTCCCCGAGGAAGACCGGGGTGACCACGGTGACGTCGGGCAGGTGGGTGCCCCCGTGGTAGGGGTCGTTGAGCGCGTACACCTCGCCCGGCCGCATGCCCCCGGTGGCCCGCCGCCGCCTGATGAGCTCCTTGATGGACGCCCCCATCGAGCCGAGGTGCACGGGGATGTGCGGCGCGTTGGCGATGAGCTCGCCGCCCGCGTCGAAGATCGCGCAGGAGAAGTCGAGGCGCTCCTTGATGTTGACCGAGTGCGCCGTGCTCTGGAGCCGGACGCCCATCTGCTCGGCGATCGACATGAACAGGTTGTTGAAGATCTCCAGCATGACGGGGTCGGCCTCGGTGCCGACGGCGTGCCCGCCGGGCCGGGCCGCCACCCGGTCGAGGAGGAGGTGGCCGAGGTCGTTCACCGTCGCCCGCCAGCCCGGGTCGACGACGGTCGTGGCGTTGGCCTCCGCGATGACCGCCGGGCCCGGCACGGTGTCGCCGGGCCGCAGCAGGTCCCGCCGGTACAGTTCGACGTCGCGCCAGTCGCCGTCGACGTGCATCGGGACGCGCGCCACCGCGGCCGGGCCTTCGCGACTCCTGTCGCCCGGCCCACCTGCCGCGGCGCCTGCCGACACCGCTTCTGCCGGGACCGACTCCGCCGACGCCGCCCCGGACGACACCGCCTCCACCGACACGGCCTCCACGACGATCTGCTTGTCCCGCATGAGGAAGGAGAAGCGCCGCTGGTAGATCCCCTCGAACTCGGCGACCATCGCCTCCACGTCGCCGGCCTCGACCAGCAGGGCGGTGTCGGTGCCCGCGTAACGCAGGTGGGCGCGGTGCACGACCTGCCTCGCGTCCATCCCCTCGTCCCGCAGCTCGTCGCGCGCGTCGCGCTCCAGCCTGTCCAGGACCGCGTCCAGCTCGGGCAGCAGGTCCTCGGCCAGCGGGGCCTCCACCGCGCACTCCCGCATGGCCGTGACGTCGGCCAGCCCCATCCCGTACGCCGACAGCACCCCCGCCAGCGGATGGATCAGCACCTGCCGCATGCCGAGCGCGTCGGCGACCGCGCACGCGTGCTGCCCGCCCGCGCCGCCGAAGGTGGCGAGCACGTAGCCGGTCACGTCGTAGCCGCGCTGGACGGAGATCTTCTTGATCGCGTTGGCCATGTTCGCCACCGCGATGCGCAGGAACCCGGCCGCGACCTCCTCGGGCGGGCGGCCGTCGCCGATCCCGTCCGCCAGGGCGGCGAAGCGGTCCCGGACGACCGCGGCGTCCAGGGGCTGGTCGCCGTCCGGGCCGAAGACGTGCGGGAAGTGGTCGGGCCTGATCCGTCCCAGCATCACGTTGGCGTCGGTGACGGTGAGCGGGCCGCCGCGCCGGTAGCAGGCCGGGCCGGGGTCGGCGCCGGCGGAGTCGGGGCCCACCCGGTACCGGCCGCCGTCGAAGCGCAGCACCGATCCGCCGCCGGCCGCGACGGTGTGGATGCTCAGCATCGGCGCCCGCATCCGCACCCCCGCCACCTGCGTCTCGTACTGGCGCTCGAACTCGCCCGCGTAGTGCGAGACGTCGGTGGACGTCCCGCCCATGTCGAACCCGATGACGCGCCGGAAGCCCGCGGCGGCGGACGTGCGCGCCATGCCCACGATGCCGCCCGCCGGCCCGGACAGGATCGAGTCCTTGCCGCGGAACCCGTGCGCCTCGGTGAGGCCGCCGCTGGACTGCATGAACATGATCGGCGCGCCGTCCAGCTCGCCGGACACCTCGTCCACGTACCGGCGCAGGATCGGCGAGAGGTAGGCGTCGACGACGGTGGTGTCGCCGCGCGAGACCAGCTTCATCAGCGGGCTGGTCGCGTGCGACTCCGAGACCTGGGGGAAGCCGGTGCGGCGCGCGATCCGCCCGATGGCGGCCTCGTGGACGGGATGCCGGTAGGCGTGCATGGTCACGATCGCGACCGAGCGGAACCCGTCGTCGTACGCCGCGCGCAGCTCGCGCTCGACCGCGTCCTCGTCGAGCGGGACGACGACCCGCCCCCGCGCGTCGACGCGCTCCCTCGCCTCGATCACCCGCGCGTAGAGCAGCTCCGGCAGCACGATCTCGCGGGCGAAGATGCGCGGGCGGTTCTGGTAGGCGATCCGCAGCGCGTCGCGGAAGCCCTCGGTGATGACCAGGACGGTCGGCTCGCCCGTGCGTTCGAGCAGGGCGTTCGTCGCCACCGTCGTGCCGAGCCGCACGCCCGCGATGTCCTCCGCCGGGATGCGCTCGCCGGGCGCGACCCCGAGCAGGTGCCTGATCCCGGCGACGGCCGCGTCCCGGTAGCGGTCCCTGTCCTCGGACAGGAGCTTGTGGGTGACGAGCGCGCCGTCCGGCCGCCGGGCGACCACGTCGGTGAACGTGCCGCCGCGATCGATCCAGAACTCCCAGCGCGCCGCCATGGCGACCTCCGAAACGGCTTCTACCTGGGCAGTTTCCGTTCGGTGAGGATGGAAACACCCTCGCGGTAGAGGAGGGGAGGCGGCCGATGGACGATCACGGGAAGATGCGGTCCGTCCTGGTCGGATACGACGGGTCACCCGCCGCCGAGCAGGCGCTCCGATGGGCGGTGGACGAGGCCCGGCTGCGCGGCCTCGCCCTCACCGTCTGCCATGTGTGGCACTGGCCCTATCCAGCGCGCCCGCCGGACAAGGAGACCCTGGAGATCCTCCGCAGCGAGGGCGCGATCGTGGCCGACGAGGGCGTGCGCAAGGCGCGTGCCCTCGCCGAGGGCCTGGAGGTGCGCTGGTGCCTTGAGCGGGGGTCGGCCGCGGGCTCGCTCCTGAAGGCGTCCGAGGGCGCCGTCATGGTCGTGCTCGGTGCGCGGGGGCAGGGCGGGTTCGACGGCCTTCCGGTGGGTTCCACCGCGGTCCAGGTGGCCGCGCAGGCCGCCTGCCCGGTCGTCGTCGTCCGTTCGGCCGAGCGGCTGGACGGCGGCCGGATCGTGGTCGGCGTGGACGGCTCGGCGGCCGGCGACGCGGCGCTCGGCTTCGCCGTCGAGGAGGCGGCGCTGCACCACGGCCCGGTGACGGCGCTGTGCAGCTGGTGGGACCCGGCCGCGCTTCCCGGGCCGGACCGGGTCCCCTTCATCGACCCGCAGGCGATCAGGCACGAGGCGATCGCGCGGTTCGAGCAGGCCGTCGCGCCCTGGCGGACCGAGCGGCCCGAGGTGCTGGTCGAGACCAAGTTCGTCCTGGACGCTCCGCGGCGGGCCCTGGTCAGCGCCTCCCACGGCGCGGCGATGCTGGCGGTGGGCGCCCGAGGGATCGGCTCGCTGCCGCAGATGCTCCTGGGGCCGGTGCCTCAGGTCGCGCTCCAGGAGGCCCGCTGCCCGGTGGCGGTGGTGCCCTCGTCCGGACCGGGGAGGTGAGGGTGATGGAGTTCGCCGATCGGGCCGATGCAGGACGGCGCCTGGCCGGGCGGCTGGGCGGCCTGCGGGCCGAGGACGTCGTCGTGCTGGGGCTGCCGCGCGGCGGGGTGCCCGTCGCGTTCGAGGTCGCCCGGGAGCTGCGGGCGCCGCTGGACGTGATCGTCGTCCGCAAGCTGGGCGTCCCCTTCCAGCCGGAGCTGGCCATGGGCGCCATCGGCGAGGACGGCGTGCTGATCGTCAACGAGGAGATCGTCCGCCACACGGGGCTCGGCGAGTCCGACCTCGCCGCGGCGCAGCGGCGCGAGGAGGCCGAGCTGGAGGCCCGGGTCGAGCGGTTCCGCCGCGGCATGCCCCGGGTGGAGCTCCGCGACCGCACGGCCGTCGTCGTCGACGACGGCGTGGCCACCGGCGCGACCGCGCGGGCCGCCTGCCAGGTCGCCCGCGCCCACGGCGCGCGCCGCGTGGTCCTTGCGGTGCCGGTCGGCTCTCCCGACACGATGGCGGACCTGCGCCGGGTCGCCGACGAGGTGGTGTGCCTGCAGGAGCCGGAGCTGTTCTTCGCCGTCGGCCAGTGGTACCAGGAGTTCGGCCAGACGTCGGACGCCGAGGTGGTCGAGCTGCTGGAGCGCGCCGCGATGGCGTCGAGCCATGCCCGGCGCGGTCCTGCCGGGCCCGGCCGCGGCGGTCCCGCCGGCCGGCCCGGGGACGATCCACCCGATCCTCCTGGCGCCGGCCTCCGCAAGGATCCGCCCGGCCCCCCGGCCCTGGACGAGGAGGTGTGGATCGACGGCGGCTTCGTCGAGCTCACCGGGCACCTCACCGTCCCCGCCCAGGCCACCGGCGTCGTGGCGTTCGCGCACGGCAGCGGCAGCAGCCGGCACAGCCCGCGGAACAGGCAGGTCGCCGCCGGGCTCAACCGGGCCGGGCTCGGCACGCTGCTGTTCGACCTGCTGACCACCCGGGAGGAGCTCGACCGCGGCAACGTCTTCGACATCGGCCTGCTGGCCGACCGGCTCGTCGCCGCCACCGCCTGGCTGCGGGGGCGGCCGGAGACCGCCGGCGTCCGCGTCGGCTACTTCGGGGCGAGCACGGGTGCGGCGGCGGCGCTGTGGGCCGCCGCGGAGCCCGGCGCCGACATCGCCGCCGTCGTCTCGCGCGGCGGGCGCCCGGACCTGGCCGACCGCCGCCTCGGCGACGTCCGGGCCCCCACGCTGCTGCTCGTCGGCGGCGAGGACCGGCAGGTGCTCGGCCTCAACCGGCGCGCGCAGGAGCGCCTGCGCTGCCAGAACCAGCTGACCGTCGTGCCGGGGGCCACCCACCTGTTCGAGGAGCCGGGCGCCCTGGAGGCCGTCACCGCCCACGCCAGGGACTGGTTCCTCGCCTACATGCGCTGATCCGGCGCCCCTGGCACGGGCCGGGGCGCCACGGTCTCGGTGGGCGCCCCGGCCCGGCGGCGCCTCACATGACGGCTCTGGGGGCGCTCTCGGGACTCCTCGCTGCCGCCCGCTCCGGGGGTCGTTCCGCGGGCCGGCCGCGCCCCGCGGGCTCGCCGCCCGGCAGGAACAGCTTGCGGAGCTCCTCGGGCAGCTGCCACACCGCCTGGTCCACGGCTCCCGGGGCGATCTCGGAGGACACGACCTCCGTGACGACCGCGATCGTCTTCGGCACGTCGTCGCGCCCGATGCGCGCCTCCTCGGCGTAGTGGACGGTGACCTCGCGCAGGTCGTACTTGCGCGGCACGTGCCGGGGGCTCCACCCGTCGTAGTACACCCCGCGCAGCAGTTCCGGCAGCTGGGCGGCGAGGTGCGCGGCGGCGTCGACGGTCAGCCGGTCGCGCAGCGTATGCATCCAGGCGCGCAGCACCCGGTAGGCGAACCTGCGGTCCTCGGTGCCGAACGCGGCGGCCATATCGGCGATCCACCGGTTGGTGGTGTCGATGCTCTTGTCCAGCCCATGTATCCCTGTGAACGTCATCTCAACGGCTCCAGAGCGGTCTCGGTGAACACGGACGCTTCCAGCGTGCGACCGTCCGAGCGCGGGGCGGCAGGGACGAAGGTCCCCAGGTGGTGGAGCGTTTCCGCAGGTCCGGGCGTCGGTGCGGCTACCGCTTCGCCCGCAGGAAGTCGATCAGCCGGCCGGCGGGCCAGGTGTTGACGACCTCGTCCGGGGTGAGCCAGCCGCGCTGCGCGGTGCCGATCCCGTAGCGCAGATGGGCCAGGTGGGGGACGGCGTGGGCGTCGGTGTCGACGGCGAACCTGACGCCGTGGCGTCTGGCGCGGCGGATGTGCTCGGCGGGCAGGTCGAGCCGCTCCGGGGACGCGTCGACCTCCAGTACGGTGCCGGTGCGGGCGCAGGCGGCGAAGACCTCGTCCCAGTCGGCCTCGACCGGCGGGCGCCGGCCGATCTGCCGGGCGGTGGGATGGGCGAGGACGGCGACGAACGGGTTCTCGCAGGCGCGCACCAGCCGCCGCGTCATCTGCTCGCTCGGCTGGTCGAAGTGGGAGTGGACGGAGGCGAGGCACACGTCGAACCCGGCCAGGAAGTCGGCGGGCCAGTCCACGCCGCCGTCGGGGTCGATGTTGAGCTCGGTGCCGTGCAGCACCCGCATGCCGCCGTGGCGGCCGTCCAGCGCGCGGACCTCCTCGCGCTGGGCCAGCATCTTCTCGTCGGTCATCCGCTGCATGGCCAGGCCGGGCGCGTGGTCGGTGACGGCGTAGTAGGAGTACCCGCGGGACGCGGCGGCGGCGACCATGTCCGGCAGGCTCGCCAGGCCGTCCGACAGGTCGGTGTGGGTGTGCAGGTCGCCCCGGATGTCGGCCTCGGCGACCAGGACGGGCAGCTCCCCGCGCATGGCCGCCTCGATCTCCCCGGCGTCCTCGCGCAGCGGGGGCGGGATCCACGGCAGCCCGAGCCTGGCGTACACCTCGTCCTCCGCGGCCGACACGAGCTTGGCCCCGGTCCCGACGTCGAACAGCCCGTACTCCGACAGCTTGAGCCCGGCGTGGACGGCGATCTCCCGGGTGCGGATGTTGTGCGCCCGGGACCCGGTGAAGTACTGCAGGGCCGCGCCCCAGTCCTCGGGCGGCACCACCCGCAGGTCCACCTGGAGGCCGGCGCCGGTGCGGATCGAGGTCTTGGTGTCCCCGGCCGCGATGACCTGCTCGGCCAGGGCCAGGCCGACGAAGGACCTCATCAGCGCGTCCGGGCGGTCGGACGTGGCCAGCACGTCGATGTCGCCGACCGTGTCCTTCATGCGCCGCAGGGACCCGGCGAACGCGCAGCGCTCGCATCCGGCGACCGCCGACAGCTCGGCCACGATGGCCTCGGCGAGCTCCATCGCGGTCCCGAGCGGCACGCGCTGCCCCGCCTTGTGCAGGATCTCGATCCCGTGCCGCAGGTTCTCCTCGGTCTTGGCGCCGAAGCCGGGCAGGCCGTGCAGCCGACCGGTGTCGAGGGCGCCGGCCAGCGCCTCCACGGAGTCGATGCCGCGCTCGTGGTAGAGCACCATCGCCTTCTTCGGGCCGAGCGTGGGCACGAGCGTCAGCTGCCGGACGCCCACCGGGATCTGCGCCCGCAGCTCCTCCAGCTCGTGGATGCTCCCGGTGGTCAGGTACTCGTCGATCTTCGCCGCGATCGACTTGCCCACGTTCGGGATGCCCCGCAGCCCGGCGGCGTCCAGGCCCGCGAGGTCCACCGGGTCGCCCGCCACCGAGCGCGCCGCCTTCTGGTACACCCGCACCTTGAACGCCTCGCCGCCGGTGATCGCCAGCAGGTCGGCGTACTCGTCCAGCAGGGCGCCGACCTCGTCGTTGACGCGCATGGCCTCCGCTCCCTCACATCCCCCTCCGGGGCGCGGCGGCGGGCCGCGCCCACGTCCGGACCGGCGCGGTGTCCTGCGGCCTCGCGAGCGCGCCGCGGATCTCCTGGCATAACGGGCTTTCAGGCATAGCGGCACAGGGCTCCGAGGCCCTGCGAGGGACCGCCGGGCGTCCCGGGCTCCAGGACGTGCACCTCGGCCCCGGTCAGCAGGGCGGCGCGGACGGCGACGTCGGCCAGCGGGCCGCGCACCACCGGGGTCGCGCCCGACGCGACGAGGGACGTGCGCCGGTCGGACACCTGCGTCGGCGCGGGGCCGAACCAGGCCGTCCGCCGGTCGGCGGGGTCGTCGGCCACCAGCAGCGTGCCGACCTGCCCGCGGGCGAGCGCCCGCAGGGTCTGGACCGCGCCCTCGACTGCCAGACCGGACGGGCCCCGCCCCTCGTCCAGCCGCTTCAGCAGCTTGCGGGTCTCCTCGTCCGCCCATTCGCTCACCTGCTCCCGGACCTGCTGCTTGCGGTGCTGCCACGCGCCGTCCCGTCCCCGTCCGCCGGAGACGTGGCCCACGGTCACCTCTTGGCGGACGCCTTCGGGGAGGTGCTTGGTGAGGTACTGCATGGCGCGCACGTCGCCGCCGAGGAGCAGCACGCGCGCACCGGAATCGGCCAGATCGTCCGCGAGCGCGTGCGCCACCATGGTCGCGTTGTGCTCCCAGGAGTCCTCGGCGCGGTGCTGGTGGCGCATCTGGGACCAGCCGCCGGGAGCGTTGCGCACGATCTCGTCGTCCGGGCCGTCGATCGTCCTCGTGGTCGCGGTCGCCGTCCCGCCCCGGTAGGTCTCGATGTCGGCGCCCTTGCGGTCGACGAGGGTCAGCACGTACGGCGGGCGCTCCTGGAGCCACGCCAGCAGCGGCACCAGGCACGGCAGCGGCGCGTGGACGGCGAGGTCGCGCGGCCGGGCGCCCGGCATCTCGACCACCGTGGGCTCCGGCTCGCCGTCGACCGCGAAGACGGCGACCGCGCCGGATCCCGGTTCCGCCCGGGCGATCAGCCGGTCCAGCGCGTCGACGACGGCCTCGTCCGCGCCCTGCGCCCGCAGCCGCTTGGCCGTCAGCTCCCGGCGCAGCGCGGCGTCCTCCTCCCCGGGAGGCGTGGTCAGGTTGAAGTAGACCGATGTCACCGGCCCTCCGGAGCAGAGCCGACGCAGGGTCTCGGTCGCGATTCTCTCGTCCGCCTTCATGTGAAACAGCCTGTACAGCAGGCCATTCGTCCGATTAGGGACGAAGGTCCGCGGGTCGCCGGACCTTCGTGAGTCGGCCCTGCCGGTAAAGGGCGGGTGCGGTCGCGCGCCGCCTTCGCCCGCGGCGGGCCGTGCGCCACACTGAGCGGGAGTCCAGGCGTCCAGGGGGAGGATCCGCGTGGCTCACTCAGACACCGGATTCCACTGGCTGTTCGGGGACCAGCTGGGCCCGCGCTTCCTGCGCCCGGACGCCGAGATCGTGATGATCGAGTCGCGGTCGGTCTTCCGGCGGCGCCGCTTCCACCGCGCCAAGGCGCATCTGGTGCTGTCCGCGATGCGGCACCGCGCGGCCGAACTCGGCGACCGGGTCCGCTACGTCAAGGCCGAGACCTACCGCGACGGCTTGGCCCAAGCCGTGGGCGACGCCCCGGTGACCGTCCACCACCCGACGTCCCACGCGGCCCTCCGCTTCGTGCAGGGCCTCCGGCAGGCGGAGGTGCTGCCGCCGCGCGGGTTCCTCGTCCAGCCGGAGGAGTTCGCCCGGTGGGCGGAGTCCTCTGGCGGCGGGCAATTGCGGATGGAGAGCTTCTACCGGCACGTGCGCCAGGACCACGACCTGCTGATGGACGGCGACCAGCCCGCAGGCGGGCAGTGGAACCTCGACAAGGACAACCGCGAGCCCCCGCCCAAAGGCGAGGCGAAACTGCCGGTCCCGGCCCCCTACCGGCCGCGCGAAGACGAGATCGACGAGCAGGTCAGGGCCGATCTGGACCGCTGGGAGCGGAACGGCGAGGTCGCGTTCGTCGGACGGGACGGGCCGCGGCTGTTCCCCGCCGACCGCACCGAGGCCAAGCGTGCCCTGCGCGCCTTCGTGGACAAGCGCCTGTCCACCTTCGGCCGCTGGGAGGACGCGGTCCTGGCGGAGGACTGGGCCATGAGCCACAGCCTGCTGTCCGCCTCGCTCAACCTGGGGCTGCTCGACCCCGCCGAGTGCGTCGAGGCCGCCGAGGACGCCTACCGCTCGGGGAAGGCGCCGCTGAACTCCGTCGAGGGCTACATCCGGCAGGTCGCCGGGTGGCGCGAGTACATGTGGAACCTCTACTGGCACTTCGGGCCCCGCTACCGGGAGTCCAACGCCCTGGGGCACCGCGCGCCGCTGCCGGAGTGGTTCGCCTCCCTGGACGCCGGGGCCGTCCGGGCGCGCTGCCTGTCGACCACCCTGGCGCAGGTCCGCGACCGGGGCTGGGTGCACCACATCCCCCGGCTGATGATCCTGGGCAACTTCGCCCTCCAGCGCGGCTGGGACCCGGCGGCGGTGACCGACTGGTTCCACCGCTGCTTCGTGGACGGCTACGACTGGGTGATGCTCACCAACGTCATCGGCATGTCGCAGTACGCCGACGGCGGCCGCATCACCACCAAGCCCTACGCGTCCGGGGGCGCCTACATCAACACCATGAGCGACCTGTGCGGCCCCTGCGCCTACCGGCCCACCGAACGCACCGGTGAGCGGGCCTGCCCCTTCACCGCCGGCTACTGGGAGTTCGTCCACCGCCACCGCGAACGGCTGGCGCACAACTACCGCACCGCCCGCGCCGTCAAGCAACTCGAACGCCTCCGCGACCTGGACGACGTCCTTCGCGCAGCCCGGGACCGCGACCCGGACGCCGCACCCTGACGGTCAGGCGCCGGGCTCGTGGAGGCGTCCCGAGCGCAGGTGCAGGACCCGGTCGACGGCTCCGGGCGGCGGCGGTGCGTGGGTGATCAGCAGGATGCCCGGCCCCGACGGGTCGCCGAGCACGTCGGTGAGGAGGTCGCGGGCCGTGGCGGGGTCGAGATGGGCGGTCGGCTCGTCCAGGACCAGCAGCCGCGCGCCGGACAGGAAGGCGCGTGCCAGCGCGATCCGCTGCCGCTGGCCCCCGGAGACCCGGACGCCGTGCTCGCCCACGTGGGTGTCGAGCCCGTCGGGGAGGCCGGCGATCCAGTCCCAGACGCGGGCGCGGCGCAACGCTCCGACGATCTCGGACTCCTCGGCGTCCGGCTTGGCGAGCGCCACGTTGGCGCGGATCGTGGTGGCGAACAGGTGGGCGTGCTGGTCGACCAGGCAGATCGCGCGCCGGACGTCGTCCTGCGCGTGGTCGCGCAGGTCGTGGCCGTCGAAGGTGACGCGGCCCTCGTCGGGGTCGCGGAACCGGACCAGCAGGTGCGCCAGGGTGCTCTTGCCCGCCCCGCTCGGGCCGAGCAGCGCGACCCGGTCGCCGGGACGCAGGTCGAGGTCGACGCCGTCCAGGATCCAGGGCGAGCCGGCGGCGTAGCGGGCCCTTACGCCGCGCACCCGGAGGAGGTCGCCGCGCGGCGCGGGCAGCGGGCGCGGCGGGTCGGCGGCGGGCGCCGGGCGGGCGGTCAGCGCGCCGAGGCGGGCGGCGGCGCCGTGCGCGGTGAGCAGGTCGCGGGCCGCCTCCGGCAGCGGCCGGACGGCCTCGAACGCCGCCGCGGCCGCCAGCGCGAGGGCGGCGAGCAGGACGCCGGGCAGCGCGCCCCGGTGGACGGCGTGCAGCCCCGCGACCAGGACGGCGAGCGTCGTGGCGGCGGTGAGCAGGGTGACCGACCCCGAGGTGAACCCGGCGGTGCGGGCGTCGCGGCGCGCGATCCGGGCCAGTACGGCGTCGGCGGCGCCGATCCGGCCGAGCTGGTCGTCCACCCGGTCGAAGGCGACGAGATCGGGTGCGCCGTGCAGCAGCTCCACGGTCTCGGCGTTGCGCGCCGCGCGGCCCTCGGCCCGCCGGGACGCGGCGGCACGCGTGAGCGCGGCGGCAGCGGCGGGCAGGAGGAGCGCGGCGGGCAGCAGCCCCAGCGCCAGCCAGAGCCCGGCGGCGGGCAGCAGCCACGCGGTGGCGGCGACGGTTCCCGCGCCCACGACCAGCGCGACGACCGGCGGACCGAACCCGCGCAGGTACAGGTGCTGGACGGCTTCGACGTCGGCGACGAACCCGCTGAGCAGGTCGCCCGACCTGGCCCCCGGCAGCCCGGCCGGGACGAGCGGCTCCAGCCGCCGGAACCACCGCACCCGCAGCTCGCGCAGCAGCCGGAAGCTCGCGTCGTGGGACACCAGGCGCTCGGCGTAGCGGAACGCGGCCCGCGACAGGCTGAACGCCCGCACCGCGGTGATCGCCACGGCCAGCGCGACGACCTCCGGCCGCAGCGCCGCCCGGGAGATCAGATACCCGGAGGTCCCCATCAACGCGACCCCCGACCCGAACGCGAGCCCCCCGCAAAGCGCCGCCCCGGCGAACCGATGCGCCACCGGCCGCGCAGCACCGATCAACTCCCGCACCGGCCCCCGGCTCACGCGAAAGCTCCCGCACGAGGCAGGGCCGGGGCGACCTCTCGGGCGGCGTCCGCGAGCGGTCGCGGCTCGTGTCCTACGACCAGTGGGCGCCCATCAATGCGAGGCCTCCGGTAGCGGGACTGGTCTTGTCGAACGGCGGTGTCCACGGCCGATCGCGGCTCGCGCCCGGCGACCGGCGCGCGGCCGGTCACGTGAGGGCTCCGGTGGGGGCGGGGGTCAGGGCGATCAGCTGGTCTGCGGCTTCGGCGAGGCGTGGGTCGTGGGTGGCGATCACCAGCGTGCGGTCGCTGAGGGCCAGGAGCGCGTCGGTCACGTGTTGGGCGGTGGTCGGGTCCAGGTGGGCGGTGGGTTCGTCCAGCAGGAGGAGTGGGGCGGGGCGGGCCAGTGCTCGGGCCAGGGCCACGCGGCGTATCTCGCCTGCGGAGAGTCCGGCGCCCGCCTCGCCCACCGTGCGGTTCAGCAGGCCCGCGGCGCCGGCGAGTTCGGCCGCGGCCTCCGGGCTCAGGCCGCCGGGCTCGGCCGGGGCGATGGCCTCGGCCACCGGGCCGGGACGCAGCCGGGGGCGCTGCGGCAGCCAGGCGACCAGCCGCCGCCACTCGTCCGGGTCGAACGCGGCGAGGTCCGTCCCGTCCACGGTGATGAGCCCGGACGACGGCTCGACGAACCGCAGGAGCAGCGCCAGCAGGGTGCTCTTGCCCGCGCCGCTGTCCCCGACGAGCGCCGTCCGCCCCCCTGGGCGGATCTCCATCGACATCCCGGTCAGGACGGGCGGGCCGTCGTATCCGGCGGTGACGCCCACCAGCCGGACGGTCCCGAACGCGGCCGGACGCGGGCGCGCGGGCGCCGGCACGGCGGGAGGCAGCGCGAGCAGCGCGCACAGCCGCCGCGACGCCGTCAGCCCGTCCGCGCCCGCGTGGAACTCGGCCGCGAGCCCGCGCAGCGGCCCGTACAGCTCCGGCGCGAGGACGAGGATCGCGAGGCCCGCCTCAAGGCCGATGGCGCCGGTCGTCAGCCGCAGACCGATGCCGACCGCGACCAGCGCCGTGCCGAGGGTCGCGGCGAGCTCCAGCACGAACGCCGACAGGAAGGCCGTGCGCAGGACCCGCATCGTCTCCCGCCGGTAGCGGTCGCTGGTCGCGGCGATGGCGGACGCCTGAGCGCGGCCCCGGCGGTGGGCGCGCAGCGTCGTCAGCCCGTTCACCACGTCGAGGAAGTGCCCGCTCATCAGGGCGAGCGCCCGCCACCGCTCCCGGGTCCGTGCCCTGGTCGAGCGGCCGATCAGCGCCCCGAACAGCGGGACGAGCGGCAGCGTCCCGGCCATGACCAGCGCCGACGCGACGTCCCGGAAGGCGACCCAGGCGAGGATCGCGGGCGGCGCGAGCGCGGCCGTCATCAGCTGCGGCAGGAACCGGGCGACGTAGGTCTCCAGCGCCTCGACGCCGTCCGTGGTGGCGGTCACCGCCTCGCCGGACGGCACGCGCCCCGGGCGCGCCCGCACGATCCGGCGCAGCACCCGGCCGCGCAGCTCGCGGACCATGCGGGACGCGGCCGTGCGGGCGCCGGTCTCCGACGTCCAGCCGAGCGCGGCGCGCGCCGCGCCCACCGCCGCGAAGCCGAGCAGCGCGGGCAGGACGTCCCGCACGTCGCGGCCCCCGAGGAAGCCGGCGACGACGACGTGGGAGAACAGCGCGGCCTGCGCGATCGTGAGCGCCGCCGAGCAGGCCGCGACCGCTCCCGCCGCCGCCAGGAACCGGCGGACGCCGGGGACGTCCCGCGGCAGCCAGGGGTCGAACGCGCGCATCCGCGGCCTACTCCCCGCCCTCGGCGGCCGCGCCGCCGGACGACGAGCCGCCCGGCCGCCGACCCTTCGTGATCATGTGCAGCGGGGTCGGCGGGCGCGCGAAGTCCTCCCGCGAGAGCCGTGCCCGGAACACCCACAGCGCCCAGATCTGGTAGACGAGCACGACGGGCACGAACACGCCGGCGATGATCGTCATCGCCACCAGCGAATAGTGGTTGGACGCGGTGCTGTAGATCGTCAGGCTCGGCGAGCCGGCCGTGGACGACACCATGACCCGCGGGTACAGCCGGGCGAACAGCGCGGCGACCAGCAGCACGACCGCGGCGGACGTCCCCGCGAACGCGGCCAGGGGGCGCTTCAGCCAGATCAGCGGCCCGGACGCCGCGGCCGCCGGGAGGCTCAGCCCGAGCAGCACGTACACCGGCACGGTGTAGGGCGCCGACGACGAGGCCTGCACGGCCGTCCACACCGTGAACACGATCAGCAGCACCGCCGCGACCGGGTAGATCGCGAGGGAGAAGCGGCGTACCCGCCCCTCCAGGCCGCCCTCGGTGCGGAAGGCGAGGAACAGCGTGCCGTGCAGCGCGAACGCCGCCACGAGCGTGAACCCGGCCAGCACCGAGTAGCCGGTGAACAGCACGCCCTGCCCGCCGGTGACGTCGCCGCGCGGGTCCATCGGCACCCCGCGCGTGATCGCGGCGAACACGACGCCGAGCAGGAACGGGATGGCCAGGGACGAGATCGGCAGCGCGACGTCCCAGCGGCGGCGCCAGGAGAGGTCG
Organism: Actinomadura sp. NPDC000600; assembly: GCF_040492135.1. Taxonomy (NCBI): domain Bacteria; kingdom Bacillati; phylum Actinomycetota; class Actinomycetes; order Streptosporangiales; family Thermomonosporaceae; genus Actinomadura; species Actinomadura sp. NPDC000600. The sequence goes on along the minus strand of NZ_JBEUPD010000009.1, from coordinate 217,458 downwards.
TCGTGCTTGTTGCGGTACTCGATGGCGACGCCCCGCACGATGAGCGCGACCAGGATCCCGAAGAACACCAGGTAGAAGCCGGAGAACATGCTCGCGTACCAGCCCGGGAACGCGGCGAACGTCGCCCCGCCCGCCACGATGACCCACACCTCGTAGCTGTCCCACACGGGCAGGATCGTGGCGAGCAGCGCGTGCCGCTCCGGGTCGTCGCGGCCGACGAACGGGTAGAGCATCCCGACGCCGAAGTCGAAGCCGTCCAGCAGGAAGAACCCCATCCAGAGCACCGCGATCAGCACGAACCACAGCGTCTGGAGGTCGAAGTGCCCTGCGGTCTCCATGGTGTGACGCACCTTTCCAAACGCGGGGCCGGGTTCCTGAGGGCCGTGTTCCTGAGGGCCGGGCGCCGGACGGTCAGTGGAGCATGGGCGGCAGCGCGTCCTCGCGGGTCAGGTCGGGGGCGGGACGTTCCGGGCCGATCCGGATCGCCCGGACCATCAGCCAGATCATGATCGTGGCGAGCACCCCGTAGACGGCGGCGAAGCCGGCCAGCGTCGCGATCACGTGGCCCGTCCCGACCATCGGGGAGATCGCGTCGTGCGTCCTGAGCAGGCCCTGGACGATCCACGGCTGGCGGCCCATCTCGGTGACCAGCCAGCCGGCGGTGTTGGCGAGGAACGGCAGCGCGAGGAACGCGTAGGCCGTCCAGGCGAACCAGCGGGACCACGCCCAGCCGCGCCGGAAGACGATCCACAGCCACGCGGCGCTGTACAGCAGCACGAGGAACCCGACCGTGATCATCACGCGCCAGGACCAGTAGATGCTGCCGATGATCGGGGTGTAGTCGCCGGGGCCGTACCGCGCCTCGTACTCGCGCTGGACGTCGTCGATCCCGCGGATCCGCCCGTTCCAGCTGTTGGTGGACAGCACCGACAGGCCGTGCGGGATGACGATGTCGACGTTGGTGCGCTCCGGGTGCTTCTCCCAGGGCCCGATCGCCAGCAGGGACAGCGGCGCGGGCGCCTGCGTCTCGTACAGCGCCTCGGCCGCGGCCATCTTCATCGGCTGGCGCTTCACCAGGATCTGCGCCTGGAAGTGCCCCACGCCGATCACCACGACGGACGCGACGGCCGTCACCCACAGCGCCCCGCGCGCGGCGGCCCGGAACAGCGTCACGTCCGCGTCGTCCGGGGCGACGCCCTCCCGCCGGGCCTTGCGCAGCCGGTACGCGGACGCGGCGATGACCAGGAGCCCGGCCGTCACCAGCGACGCGGCGATCGTGTGGAAGAAGTGGGTGATCTGGAGCGGCTGGAGGAGGACGTCGCCGAGCGACGTCATCTCGGCGCGCCCGCCCTTCATCGCGTAGCCGACGGGGTGCTGCATCCAGGTGTTGGCCGCCAGGATGAAGTAGGCGGACGACCAGGTGCCCGCCACCACGAGCCAGATCATCGTGAGGTGCACGCGCGGGGACAGCCGGTCCCAGCCGAACAGCCACAGCCCGATGAAGGTGGACTCCAGGAAGAACGCGACCAGGCCCTCGATCGCCAGCGGCGCCCCGAACACCGACCCGACGAACCGGGAGTAGACCGACCAGTTCATGCCGAACTGGAACTCCTGCACGATCCCGGTGACCACCCCGAGCGCGAAGTTGATCAGGAAGAGCTTCCCGAAGAACCGCGTCATCCGCAGGTAGTGCTCCTTGCCGGTGCGGTACCAGGCGGTCTGCATCGCGGCGACGAAGAAGGCCAGTCCGATCGTGAGCGGCACGAACAGGAAGTGGTAGACGATGGTGACGCCGAACTGCCACCGGTCCAGCACCGCTGTCGTCTCCACCGCGCTCCCTTCCCCGTCGTCGGAGACCTCGGCGGCAGAGCACCATCGGGAGGCCGCCCCACCGGGCATGCACTGGGCACACTTCCCGGCCGGTCGGCTGCCGAAAGGCAGCCCGCGGTCAACCGTTGATCAAGTTCCGTGGCGGGCCGGCGGCGCGTCCCCGGCTCAGTCTCCGGTGTCGGGCGGGCAGGGCACCGGCCGGTCGCCGGCGCCGCGGGCGCGGAGCCGGTGGGCGCGCAGGGCGGTCTCGACGGCGAACCGGGTGCCGGGGTCGGCGAGCTCGTCGCCGAGGAGGTGCTCCAGGACGCGCATCCGGTACCGGACGGTCTGCACGTGCACGCCGAGCTCCTCGCTGATCCGCGTCGCGGGCGCGCGGGTGCGCAGCCAGACGGCGAGCGTGTCGACCAGCGGCTGCCTGCGCCGGTCGCTGAGCGGGGCGAGGGGCGCCAGGCCGCGGCGCGTGATCTGGTCGATCAGCGCTCCGTCGGCCAGCAGCCACAGGCTCATCAGGTGGTCCTCGCACAGGGTGAGCGTGCCGTCGTGCAGGACGTCACCCAGGTCGAGCAGGCGCCTGGCCCAGCGGAGCGAGTCGGCGGCGCGGGCGCGCGGGACGGTCAGGCCGACCGCGGCGCGGTCCCCGGCCAGGGCGGCTTCGAGCATCGCCCGCCGTTCGCCGGTGAGCGGGCCGGGGACGAGGAGGTACGGCGCGGGGTCCTCCGGGTCCAGCAGGACGTCGGCGTCCAGGAGAGGGCTGACCGGGAGCGTCCCGGCGGGTAAGGCGACCAGCGTGACCTCGTCCGGGAGCGGCCAGTCGGCGGCCGGGTCAGGCTCGACGGACGGCGCCGGGGCGACCAGGGCGCGCAGCAGGGCCAGCCGGGCGGCGGCGCGTCCTCCGCACTCCTCCGCCTTGGCCTTCTCGTAGCCCTCCCTGGACAGGGCCGCCGCCTCGTCCATGTAGTCGATGACAGCCTCGGCCAGCGCGGACACCGCGAGGACGGACGCGACCCGGTCGTCCAGCATCGCCCGGATGCGGGACCACGCCACCTGCGTCGCGGCGCGGTAGGCCGACTGGAGCACGGTGAGCGGGCGCCCCTCCATCGCCTCGAACGCGCCCATCTTGCGGCACAGCTCGTCCCGGCGGTCGAGCGGTCGGGAGGGGTCGGCCAGCCAGTCCAGGAAGCCGAGGACGTTTCGTTCGACGGCGGTATGCAGGACGCGGTTGTAAGCGCTTCCGGGCGGCCGCGCGTAGGCGGGGATCGCGGCGCGGATGCGTTCCACGATCTCGTCGACGAGGCCCGGGACGACGGTCGTCCGGACGTCCGGCGACAGCGCCGCGACGAGCTTGCGCAGATCGTCGGACTCCGGTGGTGAGAGCGGCCTCGGCATCGCACGGGCTCCCTGGGGGTGGGGGGCGGGGGGTCGGGAGGCTGAGGTCAGGAAGCGGGCCGTTCCGGCGGCGTCCGCCGGCGGGCCTTGAGGATGGCCTCCAGGACGAAGCGCGTCTCGGGATCGTCCAGCGGGCCGCCGACCTCCTTCCTGATCTGCCGCAGCCGGTACCGGACGGTCTGCGGGTGCAGGTGCAGGCGGCGCCCGACGTCCGCCGCCGTGCTCCACTGCTCCAGCCAGACCCGCAGCGTCTCGGTGAGCGCGCGCCCCTTGGCCTCCGGCAGGTCCGCCAGGCCGCCGAGCCTGCGCCGCGCGAGCTCCTCCACGAGCGGCGGATCGCACGTCAGCCACAGGTCGAGGAGGTGGTCCTCGGCGCGGATCAGCGGCGGCGCGTCGATCACGCCGTCCTCGGCGAGGGCGAGCACGCCGCGCGCCCAGCGCAGCGCGTCGGGGATCTCGTCCAGCGGCACGGTCAGGCCGACCGCGACGGGCCCGCGGTCGAGCGCCGCGCCGAGCAGCGCGCGCCGGGCCTCGTCGACCTCGCCGGGCACGAGCAGCCAGGGCGCGGACCCGCCGAGGGCGGACAGGACGTCGCTGCGTTCGGCGGCGGGGCGCCACCGCGCGCCGCGGCGGACCGCGACCGGCGTCGCGGTCTCCGGCACGTTCCACCCGAGTCTCGCCGCGAGGTGCTCGACGGTCTCGCGGGAGGCGACCGGACGCGTGGAAAGGCCCTGCATGAGCAGCCTGCGGGAATGGACGAGGTCGACCGGCGCCTTAAGGCTCTGGTCCAGATAAGCCTCGACGATCGGCTCGATTATCTGGTCCATGAAGGCCATTTGGAATTCCGCGACGCGGGCCAGATCGGCGCCCGAGACCTTGTTGCGGACGCACACCTCGGTGATCCGGTGCCAGGAGGTGTCGAAGGCGATGTGGATCGCGGCGTGCAGGGACTCCAGGCTGCGGTTGCCCGTGACCTCCTTGCGCCCGAAGGAGTGCAGCAGCTCCAGCAGGCCGTCGAGCGGCTCGGCCGGGTCGGCGAAGCGCGCCATGTACGTGCGCATGGTCTCCCGCACCACCCGCTCCGGGCTGGGCGGGCCGCCGTCCGCGACCGCGTAGTCGGGGACGGTGGTGCGGACGGCCGTGTAGATCTCCTCGGCCAGTCCGGGGAGCCCCGAGCGCAGGACCTCGACGAGTTCGGGAGGCGCCGGCTCGGGACGGATGTTCGCACCGTCCCCGCCGCGCGCCGGAGCGGCCTGTCCAACCGGAACCGACATGCCGTTCAAAATACCCAGGGGTGTCTAGTCGGAAAAGGCCTCGGAACGGTGCCGCGAAAAGGAATATGGTCACTGACAGGCATACGTCGCGGAGAGTTGACGGGGGCACGGATATCGGCGCGGCCCCATGGCGCTTTCCGGTCGGACCGTTGACCGCCGACCACCGCCTCCTCATCGGCGAACAAACCGCGCGGCGCGTTTTACTCAGCCGTTGACAGACCTTGCCGGAATCGGCGTCGTCCCCGCTTCCGAGCCTTGTCGGCCGTGAAAATCTCCGCTTACCGTACTGGCTGGTAGGTGAATGGTGAGCTCACACCACCCACGCAGGAAGGCCCGTGCCCGTCCCCAGGCACCCGGTCCCACCCCCAGGAAAGGTCATTCCCCGTGCGTAAGATCACCTCGGTGGCCCTCGCCGCCACGAGCGCGTCCGCTCTCGCGCTCTTCCTCGCTCCCGCGGCCAGCGCCGCCACCCTCACCGCGACCGTGACCAACGGCGGCTCGGTGACCGCCGCCAACTCCGGCAACCTCGTCATCACCGACACCACCACCGGCATCGCGGTGACCTGCACCGCGTCCACCGGCGCCGGCAGCATCCCGAACGGGACCACGAGCGGCGGCTCGCCGCTCCAGGTCGGCTCGCTCAGCTCGATCGGGTTCACCAACTGCAAGGGCGGCGGCTTCACCTTCACCGTGACCACGAAGGCCCTCCCGTGGAAGGTGAACGTCACGGGCACCACGTCGGGCGGTGTCACCCCGGGCAGCATCAGCGGCATCTCCGCGCACGCCTCGGCGGCCTTCGGCCTCTGCCAGATGGACATCAACGGCACGGCGTCCGGCTCCTACACCAACAGCACCGGCAAGCTGACCGCCGGCGGCGCCAGCCTGACGATCAGCAACGTCACCTCCGGCTGCCTGGGCATCGCGAACAGCGGCGACACCGCCTCGCTGAGCGGCGCGTACATCGTCAAGAACAGCGGCGGGACCTTCCCGCAGATCAACGTCACCTGAGCCGTGACGCGCTGATCCGGCGCACATGATCCGCGGAGGCCGACCCGCCCCGCAGCCCTCCGCGCCCACCCCCGGCGGGCCGGAAACGCCGACGCGTTTCCGGCCCGCCGCCTTTCCGGACCACGGCCCCGCCCGCCGGGCCGTGGTCCGGGCGGTCGATGTGCTCCGGAACGTTCCGGTGGACCGCTTGGCCGGTTGCGGCCCCTTCCCGCGATCTTGCTTGACTCTGGACACTCAAGAGTTTCTATTGGCCCCCTGTGATCCTTCGCGATCACCGTGATCCTTCGCGATCACCGCTACTCCTGTCGGCTTTCGGGGATGAGGAACCATAGGAGGCGATGGCATGCGCCATCGACGTACACGGGCGGGATCCATCGCCCTCGCCGCGGTGCTCGGGCTGAGCCCGCTCGCGGCGATGCCGTCGGCGTCGGCCGACGGCCAGGTGACCGAGGTGGCGCTGCCGGTGCCGGACGTCGCGCCGGTCGGCCTCGCCGCCGGACCGGGCGGCACCGTCTGGTACGCCGCGAACGCCGGCGGCATCGGCCGCGTCGGAGCCGACGGCAAGGTCACCGAGTTCAAGGTCAGCGAGAACTCGCAGGGCCGGCTCGGCATTCCGGACGCGATGACGGCCGCGAGCGACGGCGCCGTCTGGTTCACCGACCTGTCCTACAGCGTCCCCAGGGTGGGGCGCGTGGACCCGTCGAGCGGCGCCGCGACGCTCTTCGAACTGCCGACGACCGGCGACGTGAACTTCGCCAACGCGCAGATCGCCGGAATCGCGCCCGGCCCGGACGGGTCGGTGTGGGTCACCGGCGCCTTCTCCGGCACGATCGGCCGCGTCGACCCGTCGGGGAACGTCACGGCGTACGCGACGGGCCTCGCCCCGTACGGGGTCACGGTGGGCCCGGACCAGGCGGTGTGGTTCAGCGACAACAGCGGCCTGGTCGGGCGGCTCGACCCCGCCACCGGCGCGGTCACCACCTACGAAACGCCGTTCACCAACCAGGGCTACCCGGGCATGGGCGACATCGTGTCCGGCCCGGACGGCAAGGTCTGGTTCACCCAGCCCGGCGTCGGCAGGATCGGCTCCGTCGACCCGGCCACCGGCGAGGTCGCCGAGTACGCCCCGGGGCGCCCCGACTCCGACCCCACCGGCATCGTCGCGCACGGCGGCAAGCTCTGGTTCACCGAGGCCGCCGCCAGCAACATCGGCAGCCTCGACCCCGCCACCGGCGAGATCGCCGAGTACCCGCTGCCGGCGACCCTGTCGGCGCCGACCCGCATCATCAGCGGCCCCGGCGGCCACCTCTGGTTCACCGAGCCCGGCCGCGGCCTGATCGGGCACTTCGACCCGGCCGCCCCGCCGTCCGGCTCGTCCCACCCGGCGGTGCCCTCCCCGAACCCGGGCTCCAGCCCCGTCCCCGGCGCCCGCTTCCAGAACCAGTGCGCCGTGGAGACCCTCTGCCAGACGCAGGTCACCACCGGCGGCAACGTCAAGATCGGTACGTTCGACCAGAGCCTGCCGAACGGCGCCATCCGCATCACCGGCTCCCTCGGCGCGCCGGACGAGACGGGCGACCTCGTCCTCGACCCGCCCGTGGTCGGCGAGCAGCTCGTCTCCAAGCCGGTGGAGGTGGAAGGCGGCCTCATCGGGCAGCTGCCCCTGATCGGCCCGATCCTCGGCAAGTCGCCCGCCGCGATGTGGGAGGTCAACCGCCTCACGATCAGCCAGACGCTGGCCGGCAAGGTGCACCTCTACCTGACCGACACCGGACTCGCCGTCCGGGTGCCGCTCAACGTGCACCTCAACAACCCGCTGCTCGGCACCACCTGCGTCATCGGTCCGATCAACGCGAGCCTGCCGACGACCTTCCTGGCCGGGGCGCCGAACGGCGACCCGCACCTCGGGTTCGTCCCCGGGGCCATCTCCCTGGAGGCGCCCATCGACGTCCCGGCCGCCAAGGGCTGCGGTCCGTTCGGGATCCTTGACGGCGTCATCAACCAGATGATGGGCCTGCCCTCGCCCGCGTCGCAGAACTCGATGAAGATGACCGGCGTCCTCAACCTGGGCAACGGCATCAACGCGAGCAACACGCCGCAGAGCCTGGCGTCCGGCCCGGTCGCCACGAAGCTCAAGCAGCTGCTCAAGGCCGGGACGACCCAGCGGAAGGCCGCCAAGGCGCCGACCCCGGCTCCGAAGAAGGCCACCTACAAGGTCACGGCCCGCCGCTGAGGGCCCGGCCTCGAGGAACGGAGACGACATGCGGAGGCGGGCCCTGGCGGGCATGACCGCCCTGACCCTGCTCGCCGGCGGCTGCGGCGGATCGGAGCCCTCGATCCCCCCGACCGCCGGCGGCGGGCCCGCCTCCACCGGCACCCCCGGAGGCCCGTCCTCCGGGGGCTCTCCGTCCGGCGGCCCCGGCGCGGTCGTGCTGAACGGCGTCCGTCCGGGCGCCGAGAAGAAGTCCGCTCTGGACGGCACCTGGACGGCGGGCTCCGGCGGCGCCCGCGTCCGGCTCCACCTCTACCGGGGCGCCGCCGCCCTCAACGCGCCGGACTTCTGCACGGGCACGGTCAACGCGTCCGGCCACATCAAGCTGACCTGCACAAAAGGCACCGGAAAGCGCACCGCCGGAACCGCCGCCGCCCACGCGAACACCCTGACCGTCCACTGGACGAGCGGCCTCAAGGACACCCTCCACCGCCCCTGACGAACCCCCCGCTGGCGGCGTCGGCCCTTACGCTCAACCCCGTCCACACCCTGTGGACGGGGTTGCCTGATCCAGCCGCCGGCCGACCGGACCGGGCCGTCGGCGGCCTGTTCAGGGGGCGGCGGTGAGCTGCTTGGTGTTGGGACGGGACGGGTGGCTGCGGCCGAGCGGGCCGGCGGCCATCGCCCGGACGAGCGTGTCGGTGACCCGGGTGACGAAGGCGCGCCCCGCCTCGTCGACGCCGTGCCCGCAGGCCTTGCCGCGCATCGCGCAGACCCAGCGCATGGTGCCGGTGGCGAACACCCCCGCGCCGCTGCGGGTGGTGTAGTAGGACGCGTGCGCGACCGCCGTGCCGGTCCCGCAGCTGATCGGGGAGCGTCCGACGATCTCCAGTGTCGGCGGTGTCGGCCCGCCGGGGGCGATCGCGTCGGCCTCCGGGCCGACCATGCCGGGGAACCGGGTGCCCGCGCGCACGCCGGTGCCGCGGAACAGCCAGAAGTCGGGCCGGTGGACGGTGAACGCGCCCTCCGCCGGAAAGCACATGTACTGGATGCCGATGAGGTCGCTCTCCGGCCGCGGCTTCGGCGGCAGCCGCCAGTCCTGTGTCGACTCGGCCGGGTTCGTCCGGGAGACGGGGTCGGTCGCGGAGTCCTTGTAGCAGACCACCAGCCGGTCGTCGCCGAGCGGTGTGGCCTCGTACCGGATGTGCCGGTTGACCGCGTTGGCGCCGAGGAAGGCGATGTTGACGCCCTGGTCGCGGGCCTGCGTCACGCGCTGGCGCATGGCCGTCGACCAGTACTCGTCGTGCCCGAGGGTGAGCAGTCCGCGCGCCCTGCCCAGCAGGCCGGGGTCGGCGTGCAGGTCGTTGTCGGTCGCGTACGCCAGCGGCACGCCCGCCTTCTCGGCCAGGGCGATGGCGGGCAGCTCGTAGGTCAGGAACTTGCCCGCGCCGTTCTTGTCGTAGGGGCGGTCGAAGCTGACCGCGTAGGACCGGTCGGAGAATCCGGACGGCCCCCCGTACAGGTCGTAGCCGCCCCACTTGTTGTACGCCTGCCACGTGGTGGTCGCGTTCAGCACCACGACCCGTCCCGCGGTGTCCGTCGAGCGGACGGTCACCGGCACGAACCGCTGCGCGCCCGACGCGGCGGTCAGCCTGATCAGGTAGCTGCCCGCCGGCCAGTCGGCCGTGGCGACGGTGAGCGACGGCCGCCACGGCGCCGACACGGTGCGCGTCTTACGGCCGATCCGGGCCGCCGCCTGCCGGACGCCGGGCACCTGCCCGGACCGCCACACGCGCCGCGCGTTCGCGCCCCCGTACCAGCCCATCCGGAACGCCTCGGCGGTGAACCCGGACGTCGTGGTCGAGACGAACAGCCGGAACGACTGGCCCGGCAGCACGCTCACGCGGTCGGCGTACCCCTCGATCTCGTGCTCGGCGCCCTTGCGGCGGACCTGCCAGTCCGCCGTCCCGGGCTTGGCGTTCTCGGGTGTTTCCGGAGTCTCCGGCGTTGCCGCAGCCGCCTTGCCCGGCCTTTCGGTGACCGCGCGGTGGGAGGTCGAGCACGCGGCCAGAACGAGCACCGCCAGCAACGCCAACGCGACCGGGGTCCGAAACCTACGCGGAACCGTTCCTCGCTGTCCGGGACATCCCTTTTCTGCATGCGTCACGGCGGACCCGCCCCCTGCCTTCCCCCTGGGTGTCCCGTCCACCGCCACGTACCAGAGATCGTCTTCCCGTCCGGCGACCGCATATTCGCCGGTCCCGCGGGGGTTCGTCGCGCGCACCTGGTTCGTGACAGTCCGCGCCATTATGTCGCCCCACCGGACCAGGCGACGCACCATTCCCCGCGTGTCCCGGCCCCTCTCCGAGGAACCGCCGAGAACCTCCCACGGCCCCGGGCGCGTCGGCCACGGCGCCCTGTCGTGCCGGGAATTCGGATCCGGGCCTGCGGCGCATGCCCTGACGGACGCGCCGCGCCGGGTCCTGACTTCGCTGCGGCCACCTGGCCCTCACTCCCACGGCTGCCGAAACCTCTCATCCCCGCCCCACCCGCCGACGCCTTTTCTTGCGGACAAGGTCACCCGATAGGAGGCCTCGCCCGAATGACCGCACCGCCCATCCCCGAATGCGGCGGCAAAGAGGATGCGCAGCCGCACCGCGTTCACGGGCTGAGGCCGATCCCGCGCCTGCCCGACCAGATATAGGCCTGGACGGCGAGCCAGGCCGCGAAGGCGAGGCCGAGAGAGGCGCCGAAGACCCAGGCGTGGGAGCCGCTGACGCCGACCAGGTCCAGTTCAACGTCCATGTCCATGCCCAGGAGCCGGAAGACGAGCCCCGGCCACAGCACCGCCACCGCGCCCTCGACGATGACGGCCGTCCCGAGTACCGCCCGACGCGCTTCGGGGGAGGGTATCCGGGAGGCCAGCGAGCCGTTCGTCCCCCCGAAGGCGAACATGAGCGCGCCCGCGCTCGCCAGCCATCCGACGGCCCATGCGTATCCGATCTCCGCGTGCCTGGAGGGTCTGGACATCATTTCGGCCAGGACGTGGTTGTCGTCCACCGGAGCGACGAGGATGAGCGCCACGTTGAGGACGGCCACCGCGGCGAGGACGAGCACTGGCCGGCGGGTGAATCTCCGCAGCCCGATCGAAAGGATGATCGCCAGTCCCAGCAGCCCCACGGACCAGGGCGGGGCCGATTCTGTGAGGATCGCGAATCCGATCGCGTCCTGGAACTCGTGCGGCAGCAGAAGGGTGCCGGCGACCGCGAGCCAGGCGCAGGCGAAGGCCCCCCGAACGGCGACCGGACGGTCACGGCCGCCGCGGGCCCCGTGAAGAGTGTCGGCGCGCGTCGCGGAGCCCAGGTCGTGCGCCCCGTCCTGGGCGGGAGGCCGGTAACCGGGGGCGGTCACGGCGTTGAGCAGCTCGCGGGCCTGCGCGGGAGACGGCCGGGCGGCGGGATCCTTCCGGAGCAGGCCGTTCAGGAGTTCTGCGAGTGGCCCGCCGCACTGGGGCGGGGCGGGCTCCTTGGTGGCGATGGCGATGAACAGGGCGCCGTGCGTGGGCGCGGTGAACGGTGGACGGCCCTCCGCCGCCGCGTACAGGGTCGCACCGAGCGCCCACAGGTCCGAGGCAGGAGACGCGCTCTCCCCGTGCACCTGTTCGGGAGACATGTAGGCGGGCGTCCCCAGCACCGCACCCGACCGGGTGAGTGTGGCGTCGCCTTCCACCGCCGCGATGCCGAAGTCGGTCAGGACGACCCGGTCACCGTCCAGCAGCACATTGGCCGGTTTGACGTCGCGGTGCACGACGCCCTGCGCGTGCGCGGCCGACAGCGCGTCCAGCATGGCCAGCCCGATCGCGGCGACCCGCGGGCCTGGAAGCGGCCGCCGCTCGGCCAGCAGCTGCTCCAGCGACCGCCCCCCGACCAGCTCCATCACGATCCACGGACGCCCGTCCTCACCCACCACGCGGTCATGGACGGTGACGATCCCCGGATGCCGCAGCCGGGCGGCGGCGCGAGCCTCCCGCTCCATCCGCGCGTACCAGACGGCCCTCTCGGCCTCGCTGACATGCTCGGGCACCCGCAGTTCCTTGACGGCGACCTCGCGCTCCAGCTCGATGTCATAGGCCCGCCACACGGACCCCATCCCGCCCCGCCCGACAAGCCCCAGCTTCCGGTACCGCCCCGCCAGCACCCCCTCACCGTCCCACCCCATGATCGAAACCTACCGCCACCGGACATGACCGGATATGGCACTCGACTCGCTCGGTGGGCGCAGCCGTTCGCCCGAGAACACGCGGTCGTCAACTGAAGTGGTGAGTGGTGTCCGCGGGCCAGCCGGGGTCGCCCTGGTGGACGAAGCCGGCCCAGGAGCGGCGTACCTTCCGGACGAGTCCGGCCGGCGGGTCGCCGTCGAGCATGGGCGCGTCGCGCCAGGACTCCGCGGTGCCGAGGACGAAGGGCAGCTCGATGCAGTGGCACGCGCCGTAGGGGCCGTGCGGCGGGTGCCAGTCGAAGCGGTACAGCCATGGCGCGGCTCCGTTGCCGGTCAGCGCGCGTGCCAGGCGGAGCATCGGTTCGCGGAACAGCTGGTCGGTGGCGAGGTCGATGGCGACCCGGGCGGCCGTCCGGCCCTCCGGTGCCGCGCGGCCGGGGTCGCCGAACCAGCGGGCGGCGATGCGCGCGAGTTCGTCGGGGCCGAGCGCGGCCACCCGGTCGTCGAGCGCGTAGAACGCCGCCGCCTCGTCACGGGTGGTGCCCATCATGAGCGCCACGCCGTCGGCGGCGCGCTCGCCGACCTCCGCCACGGGGTCGGCCGCCACGAGGTCGCCGTCGGCGACGAGTTGGAACGGCGGTACGGCACTGAGCGGGACGGCGGTGCGGCGGGCGACGGCGCCCTGGGCGGCCAGCAGGTCGGCGACGGGGACGGTGGCGAGCCGGTCCGCGGATGCGGGGTCGATGCCGAGTTCGTCCAGCAGCAGGGCACCGGTCCGTTCGGCTTCGTCCGGCGGAGCGGGGAGCATGCCGCCGGGCGTGCTCTGCAGGATCGCGCGCCGGAACAGTCCGCGGGCCCGGCCGCCGGACAGCAGCGCCAGGATCGACTGGGCGCCGGCCGACTGGCCCGCCACCGTCACGTTGCCGGGATCACCGCCGAAGGCGGCGATGTTGTCGCGCACCCAGTGGAGCGCGGCGAGCTGGTCGAGCAGGCCCAGGTTCCCGTCGCTCACCCCGGGCGACCGCAGGAAGCCGAGCACGCCCAGGCGGTAGTTGAGGGTCACGACCACCAGGTCCCCCTGAGCGGCCAGTTCGGTACCGCTGTACCAGTCGAGCCCTCCCGACCCGCTGGTGAAGCCGCCGCCGTGCAGGAAGACGAGGACCGGGCGGGCATCGCCCGGCGGCGCCCACACGTTCAGCGTCAGGCACTCCTCCTCCGACTGGGGCATCTCGAAGCGGCCCATCACCCGTTCGAGGCGGGACGGGGGTTGCGGGGCTGCCGGACCCGGCGTCGAGGCGTCCCGTACCCCGGGCCAGGGCCGCACCGGCTCGGGCGCGGCGAACCGGTCGGCGCAGGCGTAGGGAATGCCGCGGAAGGCGGTGAGCGACCCCTCGCGGACGCCGCGCACCCGGCCCGCGGCCGTTTCGACGATCATCGGGCGACGAAGGTCAGGCCGGCGCCGCCGGCGTCACGGGCGGAGACGAAGAACCCGCCGTCGACCGTGCGGGTCGCGGTCCCGTTGTCCTCGACGAGCGTGCGCGCGGCGGCGACGTCGTCGACCGCGACGGTCATGGCGGCCGGATAGGACGCGGCCGGGACGGGCTCCCCGGGCAGTGCCCGCTCCACGTCCGAGGAACGGATGATCTCCAGGCGGCCGTCTCGCATCTCCACCACCGTCAGATGCCCCCGCCGCGCGGGCGAGGCCTGGACTACGGCGGCGTACCGGGACACGACCGCGTCGAACTCGGCGTCGTCGACCACGATCAGCACCGCCTCCAGGGCTCGCGCGCCGTTGGGGTGGCGCAGGTAGCGCGCCTGGTGCACGTACTCGCGGGTGAGGTGCTGGGCGATCCCCACGTAGCCCTCGGGCGTCGAGCGCGGGTCGAGGTGGACGGCGCGGGCGCGCATGGTGCGGATCCCGTCCTCGGTGTCGACGTCGCGCTCCAGGTCCAGGACGCCGGAGGTGCGCAGACCGGCGGCGGTGAGCCGCCGGTTCGCGGCCTCGGCGTCGCCGGTGTCGAAGTTGAGCAGCCGGAACCCCTCGTGCTGGTCGACCATCGCCCTGGTGTGCCAGGGGTCGGGTGCGGAGTCGTCCACGATGCCCAGCAGTTCGATGTAGGCCCCGCCGAAGAGGGCGCACCGGTTGGCCGTGCAACCCGGGACGGGCGGCTCCCCGGGACGCTCGTTCAGCAGGTGCCGGGACCGGGGGCTCAGGGTGAAGCCGAGCGAGGCGTAGGTGCGCTCCAGCGCGTCGAGATCGCGGACGACGATGCCCGTGTGGTGGAAACCTTGGATGTCGTGGGTCATGCGCCGATGCTGCGGCACCCGTCTGCGCCAGGTCACCAGAGAGCGCCCGGAACGCCGTGATCCGACACCGGCCTACCATCATCCGGTGGATTCGGTCACGCTCGGGCAGCTCGACCTGCAGTTGCTGCACGCGCTCCACCTCGACGGGCGCGCCCCGTTCAGCAGGATCGCCGAGGTCCTCGGCGTGTCCGACCGGACGGCCGCCCGCCGCTTCGCGCGGCTGCGCGCCTCCGGCGCCGCCCGGGTCACGGCCGTCGTGGACAGCCGCGGGGCGGGCCGCGCCGAGTGGCTCGTCCGGCTCCGTGTGCTGCCCTCCGGCGCCGCCGCGCTCGCCGGGGAGCTGGCGCGCCGTCCCGACACCGCCTGGGTGACCGTGCTGTCGAGCGGCACCGAGATCGTCTTCATCCTGCGCGTTCCCGCCGGACGCGCCGCCCCGCTCGCGGGGCTGACCCGCCACCCGCGCATCCTCGGCGTGGAGGCGCACCGGCTGCTGCGCCACCTGATGGAGCGCCGCTGGTTCGGCCGGACGTCGGCGCTCACCGGCGACCAGGTCTCCGCGCTCCGGCCGTCGCCGGGCGGCTCCACCGGCCCGGTCGCCCTGAACGATCTCGACCGCCGGCTGCTTCCCGTCCTGGCCGCCGACGGGCGTGCGGCCTATCCGAGTCTGGCGAGCCGCGTCGGCTGGTCGGAGTCGGCGGTCCGGCGGCGCCTGGAGGAGCTGCGCCGCTCGGGCACGCTCCGCTTCGATGTCGAGGTCGACCCGGTGGCACTGGGCTTCCCGACCCAGTGCCTGATCTGGCTGTCGGTCGCGCCGTCCCGGCTCGCCTCCACCGCGCGGGCCCTGGCCGCCGACTCCGAAGCGGCCTTCGTCGGCGCCACCACAGGTCCGCACAACCTCCTGGCCATCGCCGTCTGCCGTGACGAGGACGCCCTCTACCCGTACCTGAGTGACCGGATCGGATCCCTTGACGGGGTCGAGCGCATGGAGACCGCCCCCATCACCTCTTACGCCAAGCGAGTAGCCCCGCCCGTCTGAGCGAGCGGGTGTGCCAGTTGACACTGGCGGGATTTGGTGGCCGTAAGAGGACAGACGGTGGATCCACAAATCGTGCCACCAAATATTGGCGTAATCGTCCGCCGCTCGAGGAGGCACCGTGGATCTTCCCCAGACGAACCCCCTTCTGCCGCGTCGCGCCTTCGCGCTGGGAGGCGCCGCGCTGCTCGGGGCCGCTGTCACCGGGCCGCTGGGCAGGGCCGCGCATGCCGCTCCGCCGCCGGGGGAGTGGGTCGACGTGCCCGTCCCGCCGCCGGCTGGACGGAGCCAGCTGTTCGGCATCGCCGCACCGGACCGGTGGCACGTCTTCGCCGGCGGCACCGAGAACGCCTTCCAGCCGGACGCGCGCGCCGTCATGCTGCACGGGACCCCGCGCGGCTGGACGCGGGCCGTGCTGCCCGAGGGGCTCGCCGTCGTCAACGACGTCCGGGCCCGGCACGCCGCGAGTGCCTGGGCCATCGCCGCGGGCCGGAACGCTCAGGAGCGCACCGACCTGCTGCACTGGAACGGACACCACTGGACGACGGTTGCAGGTCCCGCGGGCGAGCGACTCCAGGCCATCGACCTGGACCGGACCGGCGGACTGTGGGCGACCGGATTCAGCGGGGACGCCGCCACGGTGTCGGTCCGGCGGCACGGACAGTGGACGAACACGCTCACCCTGCCCGAGTCCTCTGGGCTCAACGCCATCGCCGCCGGAAGCGCCTCGGACGTCTGGGCCGGTGGCATAGGGAATTCGCAGACCACGACGACCCCGCTGTGGCACTTCGACGGCACGGACTGGACGCGCATGCCGTGGGACTCGCAATGGCCCCACTGGATCCTGCAGATCGAGTACGTCGCTCCGGACGACGTCTGGTTCTACGCTCTCGAACAGAACCCGCTGTTCCCGCCGCCGACCCTGCACCACTGGGACGGCTCCGCGTTCACCGTGCACGCGATCCCCGGCCCGTCCGACCCGGTCGGCGAGGTGGGGCTGATGTCCGCGGTCGGGTTCCTCGGTTCGATCGCCGCCGACGGGCAGGGCGGCGTCTGGCTGTCCAGCCCGCGCGACCCCGCCCACCTGCTGAATTTCGACGGCGCGTCCTGGACCCGCGCCACCCCGCCCGTCACCGTGACCGCGTACTCGATGACCCGCGTCCCGCACACCACCACGATGTGGGCCGGCACCCAGATCGGCACCGTCTGGCGTCGTTCCTGATGCCTGAAGCCCGGGCTTTGGCCGCGAAGCGGGCGACGCCGGAGATGGAGACTGTCAGGCGGGCTTGACGCGGTAGTCGCCGGCTTGCAGCGTGAAGAACGGGGCGGGCGCCATGACTGGGGCGTACGGGTCATCGCTGGCCATGCACTTGGGCAGGGTGTCAACCGGGCCCGTCGAGCCCATCTGGTCGTGGCTGCGCCCGGAGTCGGCTCCGCCGTCGAAGACGGTGAAGCCGAGGTGCTTGCCCGTCCAGCCGCCGAGTTCGGGCGAGGTCCTGGTGACAATGGCGGTCAGCGTCGCGGCCCGGCCGCTGGTCATCACGCAGTTCACCTCGCCTTCGGCCCAGACGGCGAGGCCCTGGGCGGCCACCCGGTGGTAGACGCGGACCGTGCCCCGGGCATCGACCGGTCGAGGGGTCCGCCCACCCGTGGCGGAGACGGCGTGCGCGTCGAAGGTGAAGCGGACGTCATCGTCGGGCGCCGGAGCGTAGAAGACGCGCCCCGCCCCGGTCACGCTCGCCTCCCGGGTGGTGGCCGTAGCCGGTGAAGCGGACACGGCCAGGCATGCGGTCACCGTCACCGCCCCCAGGGCCGTCAACGTGCGGAAGGTCGTCAGGGCCACGGCGGTCTCCTCGTGAGTACGACTCGGGTGTCGCTCCAAGATCGCGAACCTCTCGGCCCGCAGCCTCCCCCGTACGGGCGAACCCGCTGGCTCCCAGGGCGGAAGGCCGCGCCGCCGCAGCCGCCGCCCGCGTCCGCACGGGCGTCCGGCTCTGGAGGGATGCGACGCGCCCCGGCCGTGGCGCGTGTCGCGCGTGGAGGGACCGCGTTCGGGCGACTTCTGGGCGGTGCACCTGGTCGGACTGATTTCCTTGATCAATGGAAACCGACGAGGAAGCGATCGACTACGCCGACCTGGGCCGCGAGCTTGCGAGCATGCTCCATGGCTATCCCCACGGGAATCCCTTCGAGCTCCTCGGCCGGATCGCCGTCGAGGTGGAGAGCGACCCGGCGTCCAGGAGCGGGCGGGCGCTGACCGTCGCGCTCTGGGCGAGCCGCTGGTACGTCAAGTGGCAGGTCACCGATGCCGCGCTCGTCGACGACCTGATCAAGGCGGCTGGACGTGCCCGGACGGTGCTGGAGGCCGCGGGCTGTGCGGCGCCCGGCGAGCACGAGCATCCGCGGATCGGCGGCGACCCCGAAGAGGCGGGCGACGTCGTCGTGCGCATCGGGGATCCGGAGGCGTGGTCTGCCGACGACGACCCGGCCTGGGAGCCGCCCGACGAGGACGTCGATGCCTACGCCTGCCCTGGTTTCCTCGCGGGCCTGGCCGCCGAGGCGGAGGAGGACCTCACGCAGGTGCGGGCGGAGCGCTTCGAGGCCCCGGCCACCGAGCACCTGGACGAGCGCTTGCTGACGGGGGACGGCAGGGCCGACCTCGACGCGTTGATCACCGACATCGAGCGGCAGAAGGGCAGCACCATCGACCCCACGGCCGAGTCGGCGGCGCTGTGGGCGGCACGCCGGCTGCTCGGCGAGGCGCGTCCCGGAGAACGGGCGTCGCTTGCGCTGGCGGTGAGCCACCAGGCCCAGCACTGCGCCTGGGGCTCCGCCCGCCCCGGCGTGGTCGCCCTCTACCGCGAAAGCCTCCGGACGTTCGACCTCTCGGCGCTCGACCGGCCGTGCCCGCACCCGGAGCCGCACCCCAAGATCGGGACCCGCGACGTCCCGCGCCTCGCTCGGGCGATGACACCGGACGCCGCGCGGGCGGACGACCGCGGATGTCCCCGGCGCATCGCCGCGCATGTCCAAGAGTTGATCGACTACACGGGCGGATACCTGGGCGTGGAGGAGGCCCCGGCGTAGAGGACGTCCGGGTCCACGTCGACGGTCGGTCATCAGCTTGTACGCGGTGTCCAGGGCGTCGCGGCGGAGCTGGAGGCGCATGCGGCTCTGGAAGTCGACCCGGAGCGGAGTGTTCACATCGACGACACTTACAAGCCGAATGTCCAGCGTTCGAACACACCGGCCGCAAAGGTCGGACATCTTGGTCAGTCATGTTCGTGGCCTTGACATTAGAGCTTGATTTGTCCAAGGTGGCGGGGTGTGGTTCATCGACCTGCGGTGGCGGCGCCGTCATGCCTCGTCCACCCCCGGCGCCGCCCGGGGCGCGGGCCGGACCCGGTGGCGGCGGTTCGCCGCGATCCAGGTGCCCGCTCTGGCCGTGGCCGCCGTGATGGCCGTCGGGATGCTGACGGGTGCTCTGCCGGTATCGGCCGCGCTGCGCGGGAAGACCGACATCAAGCTGAGCATCGCGCGGCTGTCCACCAACGCCGGCGGGTCCTTCCCGAGGTTCTTCCAGACCCGCGACGGCGACCGGCGCACCGTGGTCGCGGTGGCGCTGCGCGACACCTGGGGCGAGGGCATCTGCGCCTCGGGCAAGGTCTCCAGCCCCCTGGGGCCCCGGACGATGCGCATCACCACCGAGCCTGGTCAGCGGCTGCGGCTCAGCGAACTCCAGCTGGCCCTGGAATCCATCGACGATGTCGAGGTCGCCGACGGCGCGATCGCTCTGGGCCGCGGCGGCACCACGAAGGTCAGGGGGCTGGGTGACATCCCGGTCCAGACCGGGCCGCCCGGCACCCTGCCCATCACCGCCACCGACCTCAGGCTCCGCATCCACGGACAGGTCCGCTGGGTCACCGCCAGCGGCCTGCAACTCGCCGGGATCACCATGACCATGGGACGGGAGGTCAAGGAGTGCTTCTGAAGACCGCCACCCCGCCCAGCCTCTACAGAAGCCTGCGGGTCCACCGGCGGCGCTGGAGAGACTGGCGCCGCGAGAGGCCGTTCTGGGGCGGCCTGCTGGCCACCGCCGGAGGCGCGGCCATCCTGCTGCTGCCCGCCGACCTGTACACCGTGCTGTCCCTGCCCGGCACCGCGGGACTGGCCGGGTTCCTGCTCGGCGGCATCATCACCGCCGCCGGTCTGCTGCTGTGGTGCCGGCCGCGCCACCACGTCCTGCTCGCCGTCGTCATCACGCTCGCCGCCCTGGCCTCGTTTCTCTACACCAATTTCGGCGGCTTCCTCATCGGCATGCTTCTCGCCCTCACCGGCGGCTCCCTCGCCTTCGCCTGGACCCCGGGGCCCGAGCCCGCCGACGAGCGGGGTCCGCCCGCCCCGTGAACCCCTGGTCCCGGCGGTGGCGCCCGCCGGGACCAGGTCCCGGCGGGCTCTCACGGACGAACGGCTCTGGTGGTCGCCGAACGAAGCGCGAGTGTCCGCGTCAGGTGTTGAGGGAGGACGGGCGGCGGCGCGGCCTGCGGGACCCGGTGGGGGCGTGGTCGCGTGCGCGCTGGGAGCCGGAGGCGGCGGGACGCGGCTTCCGGGGTGCGGCGGCGGGCGGGGCCGCGGCGGCGCGGGCCGGCGGGCGGGCGCCGGTGATGCGCGCCAGGTCGGCGTCGCCGGGGCGCACCCGGGCGGTGTTCGGGGTGATCCCGGCCTTGGCCATCAGGTCGTCCATCTCGCGGCGCTGGTCGGGGAGGACGAGCGTGACCACGGTCCCCGCCTTTCCGGCGCGGGCGGTGCGGCCGCCGCGGTGGAGGTAGTCCTTGTGGTCGGCGGGCGGGTCGACGTTGACGACGAGGTCGAGTTCGTCGATGTGGATGCCGCGGGCGGCGACGTTGGTCGCGACCAGCACGGTGACGTCCTGCCGGTGGAAGCCGTCCAGCGCGCGGTTGCGCTGCGACTGCGACTTGCCGCCGTGCATCGCGGCGGCGCTGACCCCGCGGGCCGTGAGCTTGCGGACGAGGCGGTCCGCGACGTGCTTCTTGCCGACGAACATGATGACGCGGCTCTCGCGGGACGCGATGTGCACGGTCGTCTCGTGCTTGTCGTCCTCGCTGACGTGCAGCAGGTGGTGCTCCATGGCGGTGACCGCGCCGGCCGGCGGGTCGACCGAGTGGGTGACCGGGTCGCTGAGGAACCGGCGGACGAGCCGGTCGACGCCGCCGTCGAGCGTGGCGGAGAACAGCATCCGCTGCCCGTCCGGCGGGGTCTGCTCCATGAGCCGGGTGACCTGCGGCAGGAAGCCCAGGTCGGTCATCTGGTCGGCCTCGTCCAGCACCGTGATGCGCACGTCGCTGAGCCGGCAGTCGCCGCGCTCGATCAGGTCGGCGAGCCGCCCGGGGGTGGCGATCAGGACGTCCGCGCCGCGGGCGAGCGCGTTCGCCTGGCGCGTGATGCCCAGGCCGCCGACCACGGTGGTCATCCGCAGGCCCACGGCCTCCGCGTACGGCTCGAGCGCGCCGGTGACCTGCTGCGCGAGTTCCCGCGTGGGGACCAGGACCAGGGCGAGGGGACGGCGGGGCTGGGCGCGGTGCCCGGCGGTGCGGGTGAGCAGCGCCAGCCCGAACGCGAGCGTCTTGCCGGACCCGGTGCGTCCCCGGCCGAGGACGTCCCGGCCCGCGAGGGCGTTCGGGAGGGCCGCGGCCTGGATCGGGAACGGGGCGGTCACGCCCTGGCCGGCCAGCGTCTTCTGGATCGGCGCCGGCATCGGCATTTCGGCGAACGACTCCACGGGAGCGGCGCCGGGCGTCGACTCGGGAGCCGGGGCCGGAGGCGCGGCCTCGGCGGTGGGACGCCGGCGGTTCGCCGGACGGCGTGCGGGGCGAGGCCGGGAGCCTCGGGGGGCGCGGGGCATGGTGAAGCCTTCCTTCGGGACGGTCGTGTCGAGGAAGTGCTCCGTCATGCTGGACCGCGGGCTCGGCGGGAGCCCGGGCGGAGGATTCTCAAGAACGAACCGAAAAGCGGCCCGGCGGAGGTTCTTCCGCGGACCGCAGGAGAGGTGGGCGCGGATCAGGCGCCCCGAAAAAGCGACGCGGTGCGCGGCCCTCGGGACCGCGCACCGCCTACGCGGCGATCAGGCGGGGACGATGTTCTCCGCCTGCAGGCCCTTCTGGCCCTGCGTGACGTCGAACGACACCTTCTGGCCCTCCTGGAGCTCACGGAAGCCCTGGGCCGCGATGTTGGAGTAGTGGGCGAAGACGTCGGCGCCGCCGCCGTCCTGCTCGATGAAGCCGAAGCCCTTTTCAGCGTTGAACCACTTGACGGTGCCGGTGGCCATGATGTCTCCCTCAGGGGGTCGGTTCCCGTCCGCACACCGTGCGCGGACGGACGCCGCGATGGCCCATCCGGAAGATCCAGAAAAAACAAAAGTGCGCCTGAGGTCAGATCCAACAGGCGCACGCACATGTCTATGGGAACCGCAACTGCCCACCACGCTACCACAGGATTCGCCGGGCCGACCGGAATCCCGTGCAGGGCGCCCCCCGCGTAAGGATTTACCTGGCCGACCTTCGGGAAGCCTTCCGGTCTACCGTCCGGTACGCGCATAATGAGGAGGTGAAACGCACCGGCTCCGCCAGACGGCGACACCTGCCCACCAGCCCCTTCGCACCTCCGGCCGCCGCTCCGCCGGCCAAGGAGTTCACCCTCGACGACCAGGTCACGCACGACAAGTACGGCCTCGGCCGCGTCCTGGAGGTCGAGCCCGGGAATGCCGTCCTGGTCGACTTCGGCAACCAGAAAGTGAAGATTCTCTCACCGTTCACCAAGCTTTTCAGGCTCTGAGAAACCGCCGCGCGCGCGGCGCGGCACAGCCCGAATCCAGGGAATCGGCGAGCGTCGCCGTCCGGCCCCCGATAGGCCCGCAGGGCCGCTCTTCGCGAGCGGGCGCCGGTTTTCCGGGCGGGTGAGGCCCGCCCCCCGAACCGCCCTCAGGCGGACGAGGCCGGCCGGGCGGAGGGTACGGCGGTTACCTCCCCGGCGGCCCCCGGCGGGGCGCTCGGACGGGGTGCCCCGGCCACCTCGATCAGCCGGGCGGCCATATCGGAGAACAGCAGCATCTGGCGCGCGGTCGCCGGGCTGAAGGGCTCCGCGCCGACCCGCCCGAGGACGGCGAGCACTCCCCGGGTGGCCTCGCCCGTGTCGAGCGGCAGGATCAGGATGGGACCGGCCGGGAGGCCGGTGAGCGTCTGGTCGGCGGCGATCCGCGCGGACACGGCCCGCCGGGACGTGAACGCGCGGCCGAGCATCGACCGTCCCCGCCGCACGGTCAGCCCGCGTACCCGGTCGCCGCCGGGGCCGTCCGCCACCTCGATCCGCAGCGTGTTGCCGTCCTCACCGGGCAGGGCGATGAACGCCAGCGGGACGTGCGCGAGCTCACGGGCGCGCGCCGCCACGAGGGCGAGCATGCCGGCCGGGCCGGTCCCCTCCAGGACCACCGCGTTCATCAGGTCGAACGTGGCGGCGAGCCGCCGCCGGTCCGCCTCGCTCGGCGCGGTTCCGGCGGCGCCCCAGCCGATCGGGTCCTCGGCCGTCATGTCGCCATCCCGTCCTCGCTCTCCGCCCGGGCCGGTCAGGCCGCGGCCGATCGGGGGCCCGCCCCGGAGGCGCGCGCGGCGTCGACGGAGGGGTGGACGGCGAACACCCGGGACAGCCCGCTGACGCGCAGGAGCCTGACCATGTGCGGGCGCGGACCGGCGAGGACGATCGCCGTGCCCGCCGGCTCCGCGCTGCGGCGGGCTCCGGTGAGCAGGGCCAGCCCGGACGCGTCGCAGAACGTCACCCCGGACAGGTCGATGACCACGTGGGGGCCGGCGTCCCGCAGGGCGACGTCCAGACGGCCGCGCAGGGCCGGCGCGGAGGAGATGTCGAGATCGCCGGTGATGGTGATGACGGTGTGCTCCGCGAACTGCTCGCGGTGCAGCCCGGCCTCGGGGGAGGCGGTGTCTGCGGTCTGCATGCTGGGGCTCCGATCAGGAGTGTGCGTGGCGCGCAGGCCATGGACGGGCCGGCGGCGGGAGCCGGACGGGCTCGGCCGGGGCCGCGGCGGGCGCGTGACCGCGGCGGGCTCGGGGGCCTCGGCGGGCTCGGCGCTGAGAACGGGCGTCCGTGTTCGGGTCGGACGATGGAACGGCGTCATGGGCGCCGACCTGTCTGGCCTCGAAGGAGACCGAGTAGCGGGGAGACAGGGGGACGCCGGCTTGGCCGCCCGCATCGAGAACCCCTCGTCCACCAGGAGTCTACGCCTTTCCGTGAAGACGTGCGCCGTGGAGCGTACGGGCCCCCGATCCGGGCAGTGAACGCTCATGAGCGAAGTGTGGATCTCGGCGGCCGACGGCGGCGACATGATCCGTGCCGACGCCATCGTGATACTCCGGATGGACAGGACGGGCCGGCTGACCGTGCAGCTCCGCGACGAGGCGAAGGTCAACGTGACGCTGCTGGAGGGCTCGTCGGGCGGCGGCCGCCCGCCCGCCGACTTCCACCGCCGGCTGGTCCGGCTGATCGCCGAGCTCGCGGACTCCAGCGGCGCGCGCCTGGTCCGCGCCCAGCACGAGAACGGCGTCTGGAGCTGGACGAGCGAAGACCTCTAGTCCCCTCACCGGCGACGGCCGCACCCCGCTCCGCGTCTCCGGGGGCCGCCCGAGGCCGAGGCCGCTCCCGCCTGGTCTCCGTCCCTCCGCCAGCCGAAGGCGTCTCCATGGGCGACAGGAACCGGCAAGTTGTGATCTACGAAACTCTGTAGTGGCCGATGTAGATTTTCGAACCGACGTGGGGTAGTGTTCCTGTCATCGAAGAGAGACGGGTCCATGAGAACCGGCAGAGGACGAACTGCCGGAAGGTGTGGATGACGCCGACCGGACGTGCCGGGGCCGACGCAGTGAAAGGGGCCCTGGCAGCCGGTCGGGCCGGTGGCCGCAGAGCCGCCGGAAGCAGAAGAACACGGAAAACACGCAGTACACGCAGTACAGGTAGTGCACGCAGTACAGGTAGTGATGTCGAGGAAGGGAGGTTTCGGCGCCATCAGGATCGCCCGCAGCAGGCTCCAGTCACGCCGCGCGGGTACCGGAGTTCCACAGATTGGACGGTGGTCTACGGTCACGCATTCGCGATCCCCGCGTCCCGACGGGCATGTGGTCGGCCGACGCGGAAGACCGGCTCACTAGCGCCGGTGGATGGTGTTGTACCTCTGGGCCCCGGCGCCGCAGTCTGGCGCCGGGGCCCCTGTCGCGTCGCCGCCTGCCGATCCCACGGCAGTACGGAAGGTTCTGTGAAAGCACCCCAGCCGGCCCGGACCGGCGACCAGCCAGACCCGCTCGGACCGCAGGCGTCCACGCCGTTAGAGTCCGGCGGGCTCGAAGACAAGTTCGACGACGAGGACTACCCGGCCTACAGCATGGGCCGCGCCGCCGAGATGCTGGGCGTCACCCCGGCGTTCCTCCGCAGCCTGGACACCGCCCGGCTGATCGTCCCGCAGCGCTCGTCCGGCGGCCACCGCCGCTACTCCCGCTACCAGTTGCGCCTGGCACAGCGCGCCCGCGACCTGGTCGACCAGGGCACCCCGCTGGAGGCGGCCTGCCGCATCATCATCCTGGAAGACCAGCTGGCCGAGGCCCAGCGCATCAACGCCCGCCTGCGCCGGGAACGCGCCGCCCAACCCCCGCCCCAGGACCAGGCGTAGCAGCCGCGCCCTCGGGCCCCCGCGCGGCATGGCGCGGACGGGCCCGAGGACGGCGGCGTCCCGGCATCAGCCGGGCCGGAACGCGAACAGCTCTCCCGTGATGGTCGGTACCAGGACGGTCCCGTCGGGGGCGACGGTCGTGCCGACGGAGAAGAGGGTCGCCCCGGGCAGCCGCTCCCGGTCGAGTTCGGCACCGGTCGCGGTGTCGACCACGACGAGGTCGTTGCCGAGCGCCGCCGAGACCGTCGCGTAGGCGACCCCTCCCGCGGCCTGGACGGGGATGCCGCGGTTCACCAGGCCCTCCTTCGTCCAGACCCGCTCGGCCCGGTCCCCGGCGTCCCTGATCGCCATCAGGGCGCCGTCCCCGCCGCCCGCCGGCATGATGAGGCCGTCGGGGGACAGCGACGAGCTGCCGCCGGCCGCGTAGCCGGTGTCATGGCTCCAGATCGTGTCGCCGGTCGCGGTGTCCAGCGCGTGGATTCCGCCCTCGTTGTCGCCGACGTAGAGGCGCGATCCGTCCGCGGACAGGTCCGGGCTCGTCGCGCTCCCGCCGGGCAGCGACTCGTTCCTCCACAACGGCCGGATCGACGGGTCGTCTCCCTCGGTCAGCTGCATCGCCCGTATGTCGGCGGCCGGGGCGCCCTTGTCCCAGAAGGTGAAGAAGATGCGTCCGGTGGCGAGATCGACCGCGAGCGTGTTGGAGGACGGGCATTCCGCCGTGCCCCGCATGCAGGCCCGTGTGTCGTCGGTGTCGGGCGCGCCTGGGATGAGCTCCACGGGCGGGAGGACGGGCTCGCCGGTCTCCCGATCCAGTACGTAGACGCGTCCGATGTGGGTGATGAAGACGAGGTTGCCCGCGGGGGTGAACTGCGCGGAGAGCGGCGTTCCGACGATGGGCGTCTCCCAGCGGAGGTTCCCGTCGGCGTCGAAGGAGTGCATCGCCTTGCCGTCAGCCAGGTAGATCCGCCCGTCCCGGTCGAGGAGGGCGGACGACGCGATGGCCTCGCGATCGACCTCACCGGAGCACCAGGCCGTCTTTCCGGTCGCCGTGTCGAGCGCGTGCAGGTGGCATCCCGTGCCGTTCGTCGTCACGTAGACCCGGCCGGCGGCATCGTTCGTCGCGCCCAGATAGATGCTGCCCGAGAAGCCGCGCTGCCACGCCGGGGTCAGGTTCCGCGCGCCGACCACCGGCGAGTAGTCGGTGTTCCCCGCGTCCGCGTGGGCGGTGGACCAGCCCGCCCCGTAAACCGAGGCGGGCCGGTCCATCCGGCGAGGCGGAGCAGGTGGCGATGACGCGGCCACGGAGGCCAGCAGCAGGACCGCCAGAGCCGCCCCGCCGACATGCTTGGCCGGCATGTCAGCAGCCCTTGGCGCCACTGCCGGCCGGGCAGGCGGGCTTGGTGGTGGAGACCGCGAGCGGGCGGACCGGGACGCCGTCGCTCCACGTCCCGAGCGAGGTCTGGCGCGCCGTGCCGCCCAGCGCGTAGTCGCAGTAGGTGCCGGACAGTCCGCAGTCGCGCAGGGCGTCACCCAGCTTCCAGAGGCCGTTCCAGTCGAGCGCGTCGAGGACGGACGCGCTGTTGTTGCTGCTCGGCACCCGGTGGTCGGCGGTGAGCGCCGGGGACCCGTGGGCGTCGCTGAACATCCACAGGTAGTTGCGGTTGCTCGCCGGCACGTGCCCGGTCAGGTCCCAGATCGCGTCGCAGCCGGTGCGGCCGACCGTCGTGTCCTCGTCCGCGACGACGCAGTCGATCCTGGTCGTGGACGGGATGCCCGCCAGGGACGCGTCGATGGACCTGTCGTAGGGCATGGCGAACATGATCGAGCTAGGGCGGGGGAGCGCCTCCGCCGACCAGCGGGCGGCGATGTTGGCGGCGGTCGGCCCGCCGTAGGAGTGGGCGACGAGCGTCATGCCCCCGGAGGTGTCGGGCTTGACGGGCGCGTCCGCGGGGAACTTGGCCAGCGCGTCCTTGATGGAGTAGATGGCGTTGGCCGCGAACTCCTTCGGCGGGGTCAGCGCGCTCGTCTGGAAGCGCGGGAAGACGACCACGTTGCCCTTGCGGGTGAGGTGGTCGATCCAGTCCTGGTAGTACTTCGGGTCGTCGGCGGTCCATCCGTGCAGGAAGGCGACCAGCGGCGCGGCCGAGGGCGCGGTTCCGCCGCCCTGCCAGCCTGAGGGGCCGAAGACCCAGTAGTCCTTGGTGTGGTCGGTGAAGGTGACGCTGCGGACGGTGGTGGCCGACCACCGGTAGTCCGCGCCCCCTGGGCCGGACGCGGGCTGCGGGGGCGGCGTGGGCGCCGCCGCGAGCGCGCCGGGAGTCGGCCCGACGAGCATGGCGACCGCGGTGATCAGGACGAGGATCGAACCTCTGATCGCCGCCGTCTTCGGGTTGGTTCCTCGTAGCGGATTCTCCATCTGACTGCCTCCTCGGGGGTGGGCCCGCCTGGAGGCCGGGGCCTTCCAGGCAGGACGAGATGGGCTCGGCACGCCGTACGGCGTGCGAGCGCTCGGAGGGGAATCGGGCGTGGGATGCCGGATTGGACGTGGTCGCAGTGGGCGGGGTCAGAGTGCGGGGGCGCGGCCCCGGTCGCGTTCGAAGGTCAGCCGCGCGCTGATCGTCAGCAGGCCCCCCAGCAGCAGCGGGACGGCCAGGCCGTACATGGCCGAGACCATGGAGCCGGTCGCGTCCGAGACCACCCCGACCACGAGCGGTCCGAAGGCGACGCCGAACGCGCCGAACACGTGCACGACGGCGAAGCCGAGACCGCGCGAGGTCGCGGCCAGCACGTCGGCGATGGACGCGGTGAGGTTGGGGATCGCCATCGCCATGGCCGCCTTCGACAGCAGGAGGAGCACCGCGAGCGCCCAGACCGAGGGCATCGAGATCGCCGCGACGAGGAAGCCGCCCCCGACCACGATCCCGGTGCCTCCGGCCAGCAGCCGGCCGCCGCCGCGCCGGTCGTTCCAGCGGCGGCCGAGCCAGGTTCCGGCCGTCACGCCCGCCACGACTCCGACGACGGTCACCGCGCCGCTCACCGACGCCGCGAGGCCCTCGGCGACGCCGTGGTCGCGGTGGATGAGGCTGGGCGTCCAGTAGGAGATGCCGGAGAGCCCGAACGCCAGGGCCGCCAGGGCGGCCGAGAGCAGGGCGATCGTCGGGGTCCCCAGCACCTGCCGGAGCTGCCGGCGGAAGCGCGGATGCTCGCGCCGTCCGGTGGGGGCGGCGTCCGAACCGCCCTCCGGGGCAGGGGGCCGATCGTCCTCGCCCGCGATCGCGTCGAGCGGGTCCGGCGCGGTGCCGGGCGCCCCGTCGAGCGGGCGCGGGACGGTGCCGGCCGTCCGGTCGAGCAGGCCGCGCGGCGGTTCCGTCAAACGCGCGCATAGCGCCGCGACGACCAGGCCCGGAATGGCGGCGATGACGAAGGCGGCGCGCCAGCCGAAATGCTGGGCCAGCACCCCGCCCACCACCACGCCGACGCCCGCGAGATAGGGGGTCAGCCCTCTCCAGCCATAGACCTTCGCCCGGCTCTGGGGAGGATAGAAATCGGCCAGGAGGCTGCCGGAGAGAGGGCCGTAGAAGCCTTCCGAACTCGCCAGCAGCAACCGGATCAGAAAGAACATCCCGAACCCGGTCGCAAGGCTGGAGGCGAGCGTGGCGACCGCCCAGCACAGCACGATGACGGTGAGGATGCGGGTGCGGCGGTACCGGTCGGTGAGGTATCCGGCCAGCGGTGTCAGGGTGATCGCGGCCAGCGCCCCGCCCAGCGGCAGCAGCCCCGCGGTGGTGTCGCTGAGGCCCCACTCGTCCTGGATGAAAGGGAGCACGCCGGGGAGCAATTGATGCTCGAAACGGTCGATGAACCCGGCCGTCGCGATGACCGCCAGGGGTTTCCAGCCGTAGGGCGCGCGGCCGTCCGGCGGACGGGGGGAACGCCGATTCGGCGCCGGGCTCCCCGCTCGGCGGATGTCGAAGTAGTCCTTGATCATTTGCCTTTCCCATACTCCGCGGGCATGGCGATCAGGCACCCTCCGCCCCCGCCTTCGAGCCGGGCCGGTCCGCGCTCGGCAGCCGTTTCGGTGAGGTCCTTGCGATGAATAGTGGCGCATTTGCACTGGGAGTGCAATAGTCGGTTCCATGTCGAGATGCGAGCTCATGACCACGGGGCGGGCCGCGCGCCCCGGACGGGGGGCGGCGGGATGAGGCCGCCCCGCGCCCTCGGCCCGGCGGCCGTCGCGTCCGGAGCGTTCCTGCTCACCCTCGCGCCGCTCCTGCGCCTCCAGGTGGCGCCGCGGATCATCGTCGCGCCCGCGGACGTCTACCAGCGGACGACGCTGCACGCCGAGGACGCCACGTACCTGGACGGCA
The DNA here is from genome assembly GCF_040492135.1 of Actinomadura sp. NPDC000600. Lineage (NCBI taxonomy): Bacteria > Bacillati > Actinomycetota > Actinomycetes > Streptosporangiales > Thermomonosporaceae > Actinomadura > Actinomadura sp. NPDC000600. Next base: position 188,075 of record NZ_JBEUPD010000009.1, on the reverse strand, counting down.
GGAGCGGCACCGTCAGGCGCGGCGCCCGGATCACGGCCGTCAACACGCTCCGCGGCGATGTGCGCGCGAGCGACGGGAGGACCGCCGTCTGGGACTCCTTCACCTGGATCGGGGACGCCGACACCGGGACCGAGATCGACATCCAGTCGCAGCGGGTGGCCTTCGACCGCCGGACGGCGCGGCTGGTCAACGCGCGCGGCGCCGCGGTGGACGGCGACACGCGCGTCCGGCAGTCGGGGATCGGGCCCTTCTGGCCGATCGGCGTGCGGAAGCGGACCTACCACGTCTTCGACACCAAGACCCGGACGCGCCGGGCGATGGTCTTCGCCGGCGTCGAGCGCGTTCAGGGCGTCAGGGTCTACAAGTTCGTCCAGCGCACCGAACCGACGGTGGTCGGCCCGTCCCCCACCCGGGTCCCGGCGTCGCTGCTCGACCTGGACAAGCCCCGCCCCGGATTCCCCGGCTATGACGCCGAACGCGGCGACGTCGCGGTGGACAAGGTCTACGAGGGGACGGTCACGGCCTGGGTCGACCCGCGTACCGGCACCCGCATCGACCAGCGGCAGGAGAGCCGGACGTTGCTCCGCACCAAGGACGGGGTCGATCGGCTGGTCGTCGCCGACCTCGTCCTGAGGCTGTCCGACGCCGACCGGCGGGACCGGGCGATCCGGGCGGACCGGACGGCCCGCACGATCGTGCTGCTCAGGGTCGTGCTGCCGCTCGCCTCGGCCGGCCTCGGCGCGGCGCTCCTGGTGGCGGCCTACTTCATGGCCCGAGCCGCGCGGCGCCCCCGCCCGGACGCCGCAATTCCGGCCCCGCGCGAGCCCGCACCCGAGCCCGAGAAGCACGCATGACGACGCGCACCGCACCGTTGCCCGTACGAAAGAGAGCACACCAGTGACCGAACCACCTCCCACGACGGACGGTTCCCGTCCCATCGAGAGCATCGCGGCCTGGCGGGAGCTCCTGGACACGCTCGCCGAAGCGGGCGAGATGGTGGCGGGACCGGCGGACGGCATGCCGGCCATCGACGTGGCGGAGGGATTCGGCTACCTCCTCAACGTCCTGACCGACCAGTTCGAACGGGCGTCGCTGCGGCGCTCCCGGCATCCGGTCTTCCTCCCGGGCATCACACCCGTGCGCAAGTTCTTCTTCGACAACCCCGACACCGACTACGACATCGCGGTGCTCGGCGGCGCCTCGCGGTACCGCATCCGAGGGAACCGCGGGACGTCCGCCTACCTCGCGTTCTGCGTGTACTCCGCGATGGGCCGGGACGGGACGACCCGGCTGGTCAACCTGTCCGACCGGGACATCCGGTTCTCGCCCGGCGGCGACTTCGAGGTGATCCTCTCGCCCGAGGAGGTCCCGGGCGACTGGCTCCGCGCCGACGCCGGCTCCCGGGCGGTGATCGCCCGGCAGTACTTCCTCGACCGGGACGCGGAGGTGCCCGCGCGGTACCGGATCGAGGCACTGGACGAGCCGGCCCCCGATCCGCCGCTGGACGATCACGGCTTCGCCCGCGCCGCGCGCACGACGGCGAGGTTCGTCAAGGCGGCGGCGTCGCTGGCGGCGCAGCGGGCGGACGGGATGAGCGCGACGCCGAACCGCTTCGTCGCGACCGGCGAGCACGGTCCCTACCGCACGCCGGACAACGACTACGTGGTCTGCTGGTACTCGCTCGACGAAGGGGAGGCGCTCGTCATCGACGTGCGGCCTCCGGAATGCCGCTACTGGGGGGTCCACTTGGCGAACCGATGGGGACAGTCCCTGGACCACCGGACGCGGCGGACGTCGCTGAACGCCCGCACCGCGGCGTCCGGGCCGGAGGGGAACGTCCGAGTCGTCGTTTCCGGAACCGATCCCGGCGTGCCGAACTGGCTGGACACCGCCGGACATTCCGAGGGATGGGTCCTGTTCCGCTGGCTGCTCGCGGATGCCCCGGTCATGCCCACCGCCGAACGAGTCGGGCTCGCCGCCTTGCGGGACGTCCGGGGCGCCGTGCAGCACACCGGGAGCGCGGGATGATCCAGATGTCGGGAAGAACGAACCGCCTCTTCGGGGCAGCCCTCACCGCCGCGCTCCTCACCGGCGCGTGCTCGACCGGACTCGGCGGCGGCGACGCGGGAACACCTGCCGATCCGGCGACCAGGGGGGCCGATCCGTCTCCATGGGAGACGACGGCGCCCGCGGCCGCCGGCCTGGACGCGGCGAAGCTGGAGAACGTGGCGGCGGTGGCCAAGAAGGGAAAGTCGGACTGCCTGGCCGTCGCGCGCGACGGAAAGCTGGCCGGCGAGTGGTATTTCGCCGAGGGACGGCGGGAGAAGGCGCAGCCGGTATGGTCCGCCACCAAGTCGTTCACCAGCGTCCTCGTCGGGATCGCCCAGGACGACGGCGCCCTGAGCCTGGACGACAGGGCGTCGAAATGGATCGACGAGTGGAAGGGGACCCCCGCGGAGGAGGTGACGGTCCGCGACCTCCTCAGCAACGTCTCCGGCCGGGAATGGAGCTTCCAGACCGACTACCGGCGCCTGCTCCGGTCCCGGGACCGCACGAAGTTCGCCATCGGCCTGAAACAGCAGCACGAGCCCGGCGAGGTCTGGGTGTACAACAACTCCGCGATCCAGACGTTGCAGCGCGTCCTGCAAGAGGCCACCGGCAAGGACGTCACCCGCTTCGCCGAGGAGCGACTGTTCGACCCGCTGGGCATGAGCCGCACCGCCATGGGCACCGACCGTGCCGGCAACACGCAGACCTTCATGGGGATCACCTCCACCTGCCGTGACATGGCCCGGTTCGGGCAGCTGATGCTCCAGAACGGGAAATGGCAGGGCCGGCAGATCGTCTCCGCCGCCTATGTCGAAGCGGCCACCGGCCGCCCGTCGACGAAGCTGAACGCGGCCTACGGATACCTCTGGTGGCTCAACCGGCCCGGAACCATCCGGGGTCCGGTCGCGGCGACCGACCTCGGGGGAGCGCGGGCGCCGGAGGCCGCGCGCGGCCCCATGGTGCCGGGCGCTCCGCCCCGGATGTACTGGGCCCTCGGGCTCGGCAACCAGCTCATCCAGATCGATCCGGGAACCAGGACCGTCGTGGTGCGCCTCGGGAAGACCGAACCGCGGCCCAAGCCGCCGACGTTCGGCCCCGCCGAGGCGTCCAAGGTCGTCACCGACGCCGTGATCCGGTAGCCGCGGTGGTGAGTCGGCGGCCGCGGCGGCCGGCCGGCAGGCCCGGCGGCGAGCCCGCGGCCCCGATGGCGGAAGGCGCCGCCCCCGTGACCTGGGGGCGGCGCCTTCGCGCTGCGGGGGGCGGCGTTCAGCTCTTGGCGGCCGCGAGGTAGATACCGCGCGTCATCAGCGAGGTGGCCGAGTCGGCGAGCGCGGTGAAGATCTGGCGGTACGCGTCCGCGACCTCTCCGTCCTCCGGGGCGGCCTGGCGCGCCAGTTCGATGAGGCGCGCCGCGATGCGCGGCTCGGCGTCGTCCAGCGCGCGGCGGGCCCGGGCGGCGAGGCCGTGCGGACCGCCCGCGAGCTCCGCCAGCACCGAGGCGAGCCGGTCCGCCCGCGGCGGCTTGAGCGCGGCAGGGTCCCCGTCCCACCAGCCTCCGTAGAGGCGCCAGATGTTGCGGACGATGAACTCCGGCTCGTCGTACGCGGCGCGCAGGTAGGGCTTGGCGGCCAGCTTCTCCGGAACCCGCACGGCATGGATGATCTCGTCCAGGCGCGCGCCGCCGTTCATGAGCTCCAGGGTCTGGGAGACCAGCGACTCCAGGTACTCCGCCACATCGGTCAGCGCCGTGCGTACGCGGTCCTTCCCGGCGACGGGGGCGCCGTGTCCCGGGATCAGCAGCGACGCGTCCAGTTCGGCCATGGCCCGCAGCGCGGCCGCCCACTCGGCCGGATACCGCTGGACCTTCTGCGGATTGCCGCAGTTGGGGGAGTTCCAGATGAACAGGTCGCCGGCCAGGATGATGTTCCGCTCGGGGACGTACGCCCAGGTGTGGTCGTCGGTCTCGCCGCGCGCGTGGCGCAACTCGAAGGTGAGGTCGCCGACGCGCAGCAGGTGTTCGTCCCGATAGGTGATCTCGGGGTAGCGGAAATCCTCCGGCCAGCGGAATCTCGGGTTCGCGAACTGCCGCGCGTTGACCGCCCGGTTGTAGTCCCTGGTCAGCGCGTAGCGTTCGAACCTGGCCTTGACGGCCTCGTGCGCGATGACGACGGGACGCTCCCCGTCGCCGCGGTCGGCCTCCTCGTCGAAGGGGCCGACGCCGAAGACATGGTCGATGTGGCCGTGCGAGTAGACGGCATAGCGGACCGGGTCGGGGCACCAGTCCCGAATGGCCTGATAGTTGCTCCTGGCCGTGTTCGGCGCCCCGGTGTCGAAGAGCACCAGCCCTTCGCTCGTCCGAAAGGCGGTGACGTTCGCGAACGCGGGCACCACGGCGACCCCGCCGGCGATTTCAAAGGCCACTCCCGTGGGGACGTCGCCGTTGAAGAACCCTTCCATCCCGACCTCGCCGTGCCACATCCGCTCCGCATATCGCATCAGCATGGACCCACTATTGCACTCAGAGTGCAAAGTTGCCAGTGCGCGCACGGAAAAGCGCCGGAACGCGTACGCGCAGGCGGAGGGAACCCGAGGAGCGAGTTGACGGCCCGGGGCGGAGGTCAGGCCGGGGGGCGGAGGTCAGGCGGGGATCAGTGTGGTGAGCAGCTCGCGGAAGCAGCGGCGCCTGTCCTCCAGGCTCAGCCGCCGCAGGTGGTACCAGGCGCCCCAGCTGACGGCGGCGTCCACGATGTCGGGAAGCAGCGGGTCGCGTCCGGCGAACTCGGCCGCGAACAGCTCGCGGAGCATCCCCCGCAGCCACTCGTCGCCCTCGTTGATCAGCCCGGCCACCACCCCCGAGGTGGAGGCCGCGATGGAGACGCGCCGGACCGGCGTCATGGTCTCGTAGATCCGTTCGAGCTGGCCGGCGAACCGCTCGATGCGCTCGGGGAGCGGGAGGTCGGGGCTGATCGGCTCGACCGTGGCGAGCAGCCGTTCGGCCTGCCGCTGCCCGGCCTCCACGTACAGCTCGTCCAGATCGGAGAAGTGAACGAAGACGCTGCGGCGGGACACTCCGGCCCGGGTGGCGATGCTGGCAGCGGTCGGCACCCGGCCGGACTCGCGCAGAAGATCGAGGAGGGCCTCGGTGATCGCCCTCCGGGTCTGCTCCGGGCCACGCGAACGCTGAGTTGAGTGGGCCGTCCCCATGACACCGCCAGTAGAGCAGGCCCCCGTCCCCCAGTGCAAGCGCGTGCTCGCGCTCCGCCGCGTGCGCCGACCGCCCGGGATCAGTCGAGAATCGCGGTGGCCTCGACCTCGACGAGCACGTCGTCCTCGAAGAGGTGCTCGACGCCGATGAGGGACGCCGGCGGCATGGGCAGCCGGAGCCCGATCTCCTCGGCGACGCCCTCCACGCCGGCCATGAAGTCACCGATCTTCTCCGGGCTCCAGCGGGTCACGTAGAACGTCAGGCGCAGCACGTCCGCGAACGACGCGCCCGCTCCCGCCAGCCCGAGGGCGGTGTTCCGCAGGGCCTGGGCGACCTGCCCGGCGAGGTCGCCGGGCGCCACCGGCGTCCCGTCGGCCAGGCGCGCGATCTGCCCGCTGACGTGCACATGCCTCGCCCCCGTCCCGACGGCCACGTGGTGGTACGGGGTCGGCCGCATCATGCCCTCGGGCGAGAGGTACTGGACGGTCATGGTTCTCTCCTTCGTCGTTTCAGGTATCTGTAAGCTACTTAGTAACCAAAAGGCACTTCAACGAGACCAGGTTTCGGCATGGATACCGACGACGAACTGCGCATCGACGCGCCGCACCGCGAGCTGCTCGACCAGGTGCTCGACAAGTGGTCGCTCAGCGTCCTCAACGAGCTCTGCGAGCGCCCCTGCCGCTTCAACGAGCTGCGCCGGGCCGTCCCCGCGGTCACCCAGAAGTCGCTGACCGCGACCCTCCGGCGGCTGGAGCGCAACGGGGTGGTCGAACGCGAGGTCCTCTCCACGCGCCCGGTGGCGGTCAGGTACCGGATCACGCCGCTCGGCAAGACCCTCCGGCATCCCGTCGACGTGCTGCTGGCGTGGGCCTCGGAGCACATGGCCGAGATCGAACGCGCCCGCGACGCCTTCGACGAGAGGGAGGACGAGGCGGGCACCTGAGAGGCCGGCGGCAGGACACCCGAGCTGAATCAGGGATTTGCGGTCCGTTTTCCAAACCGTGCATGGTGAAGTGTCTCGCCGACCTGCTCCTTTATTTCTTTTGCCTTGGAGAGAACCACCTCACATTGACCGATACCCCGGCCTTGGGACACGTCGAGGAGGGTCCCTATGAAAACCCTCTGAAACGCTCGGCGAAGGTAGTGGCGCACCCGGCCCCCCGCTAGCTTGTGCTGATCAACGATCTCCCGGAAGGCCCACCATGCCGAACACCCTCCTGGGTCTGCCCCTCCACCCGTTCGTCGTCCATATCGTGGTCTTTCTGGTTCCGCTGACCGTGCTGGCCGCCATGCTGGCGGCCCTCTGGCCGAAGGTGCGGCGGCTGCTGGGGCCGTGGATTCTCGGCGTCGCGACGATCGCCGTCCTGACGATCCCCGTGGCCACCGAAAGCGGCGAGCACCTGGAAGACCAGGTCGGCCGATCCTCCCTCGTGGAAAAGCACGCGGAACTGGGCGACACCCTGCTCCCCCTGGCGGCCGGGCTCTGGGTGGCCCTCGCCCTCCTCATCGGCGTCGGCCTCTACGCCCGGCGGAACGCGGATCGGCCGCCGCGCTGGACCGGGGCGGTGACGGTGGTGGCCATCGTCCTCACGGTGGGCACGTCGGTCGCGACGGGCGTCCAGGTGGCCCGGATCGGGCACAGCGGCGCCAAGGCGGTCTGGCACGATGCGGGCACCGGGAGCAAGGACTCCGACGGAGACTAGACGCCGTGACCGCCCGCCCGCGCAGGGTCCCGTCCGCGGCCGCCGGCCTGGCCGCCGCGGTCCTGCTGGCGGGCGCCTGCGGCGGGAACGGGCACGCACCCGGCGCGGGGACGCCGGGCCGGTCGCGGAGCATCACGCCGGCGCCGTCCGGGGGCGCGGCGGCGGGCTTCGCGGCCTTCGGCGACTTCGGGACGGGGGGCGCGCGGCAGCGCGAGGTCGCGGACGCCATGCTGCGGTGGGCGGCGGCCGGCCACCGCATCGACGCGCTGGTGGGCACCGGGGACAACGTCTACCCCGACGGCGACCCCGCCCTGTTCCGGACGAGGCTCGACGCGCCCTACGCGGCGCTCCGCGCGACCCGCCCGATGTGGATCACGCTTGGCAACCACGACGTCCGCGACGGCCGTGGCGCCGACCAGCTCCGCCATCTCGGACTGCCCGCCCTGCCGTACGAGAAGAGGCTGCCGGGCCTCCAGTTCCTCTTCATGGACGCCGACCACCCCGACGCGTCCCAGAGCGCCTGGCTCGAATCGCGTCTGGCCGAGCCCGGCCCGCGGTTCCGCGTCGCGGTCTTCCACCAGCCGGCCTGGTCGTGCTCCCAGCACGGGTCGACCCCCACGGTCGACGAGCGGTGGGTGCCGATCCTGGAGCGCCACCGGGTGGCGCTGGTGCTCAACGGCCACGACCACAACTACCAGAGGTTCGTCTCCGCCAAGGGGGTCACCTACGTGGTGACCGGTGGCGGCGGGCAGCACCTCTACGACCTGCGCACCGGCTGCGCCACGCCCCCGCGGGTCGCCGCCGCCAAGCGCTACCACTTCACCGCGGTCGAACTCCGCGCCGGCGCCCTCCAGCTCACCGCCGTGGCCGCCGACGGCGAGGTCATCGACCGGGCGACGATCCGTCCGGCCGGGTAGGGCTCGGCGGATCGGCGAGGTCGGCAAGGGGATCGCAAACGGAACCCCAATTTCCATGCGGCACCCGTTGCAATCCGTCTGCCCGGGAAGGAGTGCTGGACGTGGGGCCGCGGCACCCTGGGAAGACCTCCCGCGAACTCGGACGCGAAACTATGGACGCGCACACCAGCTCAGGAGGCGGCGAAGAGGAGACGGACCCTCCCGTCGCCATGGCCGGTGCGGCCGATGACGCGGGCTTCCTCGACCTGGCGTTCACCCAGTCGGGCTTCGCCATGTCGATCCACGACAGCGATCTGCGGATCGTCAGGGTCAACGACCTCATGTGCCGGAGGATCAACGTCTCGGAAGACGAACTGCGCGGCCGCCTCCTCACCGACGTCCTGCCCGGGCCCTTCTGGAGGCTGATGGAGCAGCACGTCCGCCACGTCCTCGACACGGGAGAGTCCGTGCACGAGGAGTACTACCGGCGGGTTCCCAGCCAGACCCGCGAGCGCAACTGGTCGGTCTTCCTGTTCCCCCTGAAGGACGAGGAGGGCCGGACGCAGGCCGTGGGGGTGGGCCTCCTCGACAGGACCGAGCAGTACCGCGCGCGGCAGCGGCTGACCATGCTGAGCGAGGCCAGCGCCCGTATCGGCACCACCCTGGACGTCACCAGGACCGCCCAGGAGCTGGCCGACCTGGTGGTGCCCCGTTTCGCCGATCTCATCCTCGTCGACATGCTCGAAGGGGTGCTCGTCGGCGACGAACCGGGCCCGGGGCCGCTGACCGGCCGGATCGCGTTGCGCAGCGTGGCGTACCGGGCCGCCTTCGGCACCGAACCCGAGGCGAGGCCGGGCGGCCTCGACCTGCGTCCCGAACCGTGGCCGCCGGCGCGGTGCCTGGCCACCGGCAAGGCGGTCCTGATGAGCGTCGACGATCCCGAGGTCGTCGAGGCGACTTCCCGCAACCCCGCGTGGGCGGAGGCCATCGAGAGGTACCGGCTCCGCTCGGTCCTGTCCGTCCCGATACGCGCCCGCGGCGTCACGCTCGGCGTCGCCGCGTTCGTCCGCGGCGAGGCCGCGGAGCCCTTCGAGCAGGACGACGTGCTGCTGGGCGAGGAACTCACCGCCCGGGCGGCCGTGTCCATCGACAACGCCCGCCGCTACACCCGCGAACGCACCACCGCCCTCGCACTCCAGCGCAGCCTGCTCCCGCACGGCCTTCCCGAGCAGTCGGCCGTGGAGGCCGCCACCCGCTACCTGCCCGCCAGGTCGAACCTCGGCGTGGGCGGGGACTGGTTCGACGTCATCCCGCTGTCCAGCGCGCGGGTGGCCCTCGTCGTCGGCGACGTCGTCGGCCACGGCATCCGCGCCTCCGCCACCATGGGCCGGCTGCGGACCGCCGTGCGCACCCTCGTCGACGTCGACCCGTCCCCCGACGAGCTCCTCACCCGGCTCGACGACCTCGTCAGCCGGTTCTCCGCCGAGGAGGCCACCGGCGATCACGATGAGGCGGAGGACCAGGTCGGCGCCACCTGCCTCTACGCCGTCTACGACCCGATCTCCCGCCGGTGCACGCTCGCGCGCGCCGGGCACCCGCCGCCCGCGCTCCTCACCCCGGACGGCTCGGTCGACTTCCTCGACCTGCCCGTCGGCCTGCCCCTCGGCGTCGGCGCCCTGCCCTACGAGAGCACGGAGGTCGAACTGCCCGAGGGCAGCATCCTCGCCTTCTACACCGACGGCCTCGTCGAGTCCCGCGACCACGACCCCGACACCGGGCTCGAACGCCTGCGGCAGGCGCTGAGCCGCCGGTCCGCGTCCCTGGACGAGACATGCGACGGCGTCTTCAAGGCCGCCCTGCCGGACTTCCCCGTGGACGACGCCGCGCTGCTCATCGCCCGCACCAACGCCCTGAGCGAGGACCAGTACGCATCCTGGGAGCTGCCGGCCACCCCGGCAGTCGTCGCCGAGACCCGCGACCAGGTGAGCGAGCGGCTCGCGCGCTGGGGCCTCGACGAGGCCGCCTACGTCACCGAGCTCATCGTCAGCGAGCTCGTGACCAACGCGATCCGTTATGCCAGCGGCCCGATCCAGCTGCGCCTCATCCGGGACCGGACGCTCATCTGCGAGGTCTCCGACGGCAGCAGCACCGCCCCGCACCTGCGCCGCGCCCGCCTCCTCGACGAGGGAGGGCGCGGCCTCCTGCTCGTCGCCCAGCTCACCCAGCGCTGGGGAACCCGTCAGACCCCCCACGGCAAGACCATCTGGACCGAGCAGCCCCTCACCGGCGCCGACTTCAGCGGCATCCTCGACCAGTTCGACGACCTGGAGTGAGAACCGCCGGGGCGGTCCGTCTTAGCGCTAGACGACTCCCGGAGCGTGCTCGTGGCCCAGCTCGGCGGACAGCTCGCGGGCGACCGCCAGCGTGCGGCGTCCGGCCTCGTCGAGATGGGGGCCAAGGCGCGCCTTGGGCGCCGACACGTTGATCGCGGCCACGATGGTGCCGCGGAAGTCCCGCACGGGGGCGGAGACGCCGACGAGCCCCGCCTCGAACTCCTCGTCCACGGACGCGTAGCCGCGCCTGCGGATGGCCGCGACCTCGCGCAGCAGGTCGTCGGCGGCCTGGATCCGCAGCCTGGCCTGCGCATGGCCAGGCTCGTCGAGCCAGGAGGCCGCCCAGGAGCGCAGCGTGTCGGGCGCCCAGTCGGAGACCAGGACGCGCCCGGCCGAGGTCATGAGCACCGGTACCGTCACGCCCTCCCAGCCCAGCCCCCGGAAGGCGTGGGACGGCGACACCGACAGCAGCGTCAGGACCGCGGAGCCGCGCAGCACGCACAGGTGGGTGGTCTCGTTGAGGCCCGCGACCAGGCGGCGAAGGTAGGGCCCGGCCGTACGCGTCAGACGCGCCTCGGTGGTGCGGGCCGCGAGTGAGTACAGCCGCCAGCCGAGGCGGAACTCCAGCGAGTCGGGGTCGCGGTCGACCAGGGCCTCGGCCTCCATGACCTTGAGGGCGCGCGAGACCTGGCTCTTCTCCCGGTCCAGCAGCCGGGCGATCCGGCTGACGCCGAGACCGCGCGCGGCGTGCTCGGGTTGGGCGAGCAGGTCGAGTATCTCCAGGTCACGCCGGAGTCCGGTGGACGGGGCCGGGTCCCGAGAGGGCGTCGTGTGCGGGGGGAGGGCCAAGGGGGTTCTCCGATCGAGATCTTTGTTGCGGCTGGCGCAACAAGTATTGCAGCAAAATGAACACCGTCCTACGGTCATGCCAGCGAGCCGGAGAGACCCGGCCGAAACCTCCCTCGGAAGGACAGGAGGTAGCGCATGACGTTCGGCGAATACGTGTCGTCCCGCGGGGACGAGCTGGCCCGGGCGGCCGGCCAGCACGCGCTCGTCGTCGCGACGTCGATCCTCGTCGCCACCGTGATCGGCGTCGGAATCGGCGTGCTGACCTACCGCCGGCCCCGGCTGGCCGCGCTGTCGGTCGGCACCGCGGGCGGCTTCCTGACGATCCCCTCGTTCGCGCTGCTCGGCCTGCTCATCCCGTTCCTGGGACTGGGCTGGAAGCCGACCCTGGTGGCGCTGGTGCTGTACTCGCTGCTCCCGATCGTGCGCAACACGATCGTCGGGCTGCGCTCGGTCGACCCGGCCGTGGTGGAGGCGGGCCGAGGGATGGGGATGAGCGCGGCCCGGGTGATGGCCAAGGTCCAGTTGCCGCTGGCCTGGCCGGTCGTCCTGGCCGGGATCCGCGTGTCCACCCAGATGATCCTCGGTATCGCCGCGATCGCCGCCTACGTCGCCGGCCCCGGGCTCGGCAACCAGATCTTCGACGGGCTCGCCCGGCTCGGCTCGGTGAACTCGCTGAACGCCGCGCTCGCGGGAACCCTGGGCGTGGTCGTCCTGGCCCTCGCCTTCGACCTCTTCTACCTCGTCGTACGCCTACTCACCACCCCGAGGGGGCTTCGTGCTTGACAGCGGCAACGGTGGCGCCCGCATCGAACTGGACGGGCTCACCAAGCGGTACCCCGGCCAGGACGATCCAGCGGTCGACAACGTCACGATGGTCGTCCCGGCGGGCGAGCTGGTCGCCTTCGTCGGCCCGTCCGGCTGCGGCAAGACCACCACCATGAAGATGATCAACCGGCTGATCGAGCCGACCTCCGGCTCGGTCCGGATCGGCGGCGAGGACGTGCTGGGGATGCCGCCCGACCGGCTGCGCCGCCGGATCGGGTACGTCATCCAGCAGATCGGCCTGTTCCCGCATCTGACCATCGCGGACAACGTGGCGCTGGTGCCCGGCCTCCTGGGCTGGTCGAGGCCCAAGGTGCGGGCACGGGTGGAGGAACTGCTGGACCTGGTCGGTCTGGACCCCGCCCGGTACGCCCGCCGGTACCCGCGCGAGCTGTCGGGCGGCCAGCAGCAGCGCGTCGGCGTCGCGCGGGCGCTGGCCGCCGACCCGCCGGTCATGCTCATGGACGAGCCGTTCGGCGCCACCGACCCGATCACCCGCGAGCGGCTGCAGAACGAGTTCCTGCGGCTGCAGCGCGAACTGCGCAAGACGATCATCTTCGTGACGCACGACTTCGACGAGGCCGTGAAGCTCGGCGACCGGATCGCGGTGTTCCGCGAGCGCTCCCGCATCGCGCAGTACGACACCCCGGCGCGCATCCTGGCCGACCCCGCCGACGACTACGTGGCCGGCTTCATCGGCGGCGACACCACGCTCAAGCGGCTCGCGCTGGTCAGCGTCGGCGAGTTCGCCGGGAACGGCGCCGCTCTCCCGCCGGCCGGGACCCCGTCCGAGAACCCGGCCGGAGCGCTTCCCGAGGTCGGTGCCACCGCGACGCTCCGCGAGGCGCTCGACATCATGATCGCGAACGGTACGCGGCAGGTGGCCTGCGCGGGCCGCGTCCTGTCGTACGAGGAGATCTGCGCGGCGGTCGCACCGGCACGCGAGGACGAGGCGGTGCCCGGTGCTCGCTGAGTCGGCCGGCACGGCCGCCGTCGCCCGCGCCCCGCGGCGGGGCGCCGGGGTGCGGAGGGCCGCGCCGCGGTTCCTGCTCACCCCGCTCCTGCTGGCGGCGGTGCTCGGAGTCCTCTACCTGTGGGTGTCGAACCTCTCCCTGGACTCGATCGAGCGGCGCACGCTGAACGCCGGCTACATCGCCGCCCGGGTCGGCGAGCATCTGCGTCTCACCGGCATGGCGGTGCTGCTGGTCGTACTGATCGCGATCCCGCTGGGGATCGCCCTGTCCCGCCCGGCGGCGCGCTGGCTGAGCCCGCTCGTGCTCGGCCTGGCCAATCTCGGGCAGGCCACCCCCGCGATCGGCCTGCTGGTCCTGCTGACCATCAAGTTCGGGGTGGGGTTCCGGATCGCGCTGATCGGCCTGGTGGCCTACGCCGTGCTGCCGGTGCTCCGCAACACGATCGTGGGCGTCCAGCAGGTCGACCAGACCCTGATCGAGGCCGCCCGCGGGATGGGCATGACCCGCGCCCAGGTCCTCCGCCGGGTCGAGCTCAAGCTCGCGATCCCGGTGATCCTGGCCGGCCTGCGCACCTCGCTGGTGATGGCCGTGGGCGTGGCGACGCTGGCCACCTTCGTCAACGCGGGCGGCCTCGGCGACATCATCGTCAACGGCATCAAGCTGGACCGGACGCCCGTCCTCGTCACCGGCAGCATCCTGACCGCCGCCATCGCGTTCCTGGTCGACTGGGCCGGCGGCGTCGCCGAGGACCTGCTGCGTCCCGGAGGCGTCTGAGACCCCGCACCGCGAGGGGCGCCCGGACGCGGCGCCCGGAACTTCCACCCTTCACCCCACCCCCCATCACCCCTCGGGAGTTCGTGATGTCCAAAATCAGCAGGATGCGGGGCCTCACCGTCCCCGCGGCCGCGGCCGCGCTCGCGGTCACCGCGCTGGCCGGCTGCGGCTCGTCGGCGGAGGTCGAGCAGGGCAGCCTCGGGCAGGAGCTCAAGGGCGCGACCTTCACGGTCGGCTCCAAGGACTTCTCCGAGTCGATCGTGCTCGGCAAGATCACCATCGCGCTGCTGCGCGCCCACGGCGCCACCGTCAACGACAAGACCAACATCAAGGGCTCGACCAACACCCGTACCGCGCTGACCTCCAAGAACATCGACATGTACTGGGAGTACACCGGCACCGGCTGGGTGACCTACCTCAAGCACACCGAACCGATCCCCGACTCCGGCCGCCAGTACGAGGCGGTCGCCCGCGAGGACCTGGAGAAGAACGGGATCGTCTGGACGAAGCCCGCGCCGCTCAACAACACCTACGCCTTCGCCGTCCAGAAGGACAAGGCCGCGGCGCTCGGCGTCACGAAGCTCTCCGACCTGGCGGCCCTGGCCCGGTCGAAGCCGGCCGACGCCACCTTCTGCATCGAGAGCGAGTTCTCCACCCGCGACGACGGATGGCCCGGCATGTCCAAGGCCTACGGCCTCGACGTGCCGAAGGGCGGCGTCAAGTCGGTCGACACCGGAGTGATCTACAGCGAGACCAAGAAGGGGAAGACCTGCACCTTCGGCGAGGTCTTCGCCACCGACGGCCGGATCGCCTCCATGGGCCTGACCGTCCTCCAGGACGACAAGCGCTTCTTCCCCGTCTACAACGCGGCGCTGACCCTGCGGAAGGAGACCGCCGCCAAGTACCCGCAGATCCAGCAGTACCTCGACCCGGTCGCCGCCAAGCTCACCGACGACGTGATGCGCAAGCTCAACGCCCAGGTCGACGCGGAGGGGCTGGAGCCCGAGAAGGCCGCCAACGACTGGCTCGACGAGCAGGGGTTCCTCAAGTGACGAGCACGGACGCCCCCGACCGCGCCCCCGACCGCGCGCCCCGCCCGGCGACGGCCGTGCAGATCGGCGAGAGCTTCGTCGGGGAGGGCGCCGAGGCCGCCCACATCAACACCGTCCTCGGGCATCGCTCCGGACCGGCGGGAACCGCCTGGGCCACGGCCCTCGCCACCCCCCGCGCCGGCCACGTCCCCTTTGTCGCCGTGCTGAAGCCCGGGGTGCCGGCCAAGCCCATGACGCTGTTCGTGAACAAGGCCGCCACCGACACCGTCGCCCACGCCGAGTTGACGTGGGGAGCGGCCCAGGCGGGCGTGGCGGCGGGGGTCATGGACGCGGTGGCCGAGCAGGTCGTCCCCGCCGAGGCGGTCGACGACCTGGTGCTGGTCGCCGCCGTCTGGGTCAACCCGGAGGCCGCCGACGCCGACCTGGTCTACGCCAACAACCGCGCCGCCACCGGGGCGGCGCTGCGCGCGGGAGCGGCCGGGCTGCCGGGTGTCGAGGAGGCCCTCGAAGCCCGGCACTCGCCCGCCAACCCGTTCTACACACCCTCGGGGGACGAGTGAAGATCACCGGTATCCGGCTCGACCGGATGCGACTGCCGCTGGACCCGCCGTTCTACGCGGCCTGGGACCCCGTCCCGCGCGGTCATTTCGACGCCACCCTGGTCACCGTCGAGACCGACGAGGGCGTGGTGGGCTACGGCTCCGGCGACACGATGGACGGCTTCGAAGGCCACGAGCACCTGTTCGTCGGCCGGGACCCGCTGGCCATCGTCAACCACGTCAAGACGCTGGAGACGATCAACTTCCACGCGGGCCGCTACTGGCCGGTGGAGGCCGCGCTGTGGGACGTGATCGGCAAGGTCAGCGGCCTTCCGGTGGCAGCGCTCTTCGGCGGGGCCACGGACCGGCTGCCCGCGTACGCCTCGTTCGGCGAGCTGCGCCCCCCGGCCGCACGCGCCGAGGCCGCGCTGGCGGCCAAGGAGGCCGGTTTCCGCGCCATGAAGATCAGGGTGGCCCGGGAGCGCCTGGCGGAGGGGATCGCCGCCGTCCGCGCCGCCCGCGAGGCGGTCGGGGACGAGATCGCGCTCATGGTGGACCTCAACCAGTCGTGGCGGATGTCCGGCGACATCGCACCGGCGCTCGACCTGGCGTCGGTGCGCCGGGTGGCCGCCGAGCTGGCGGAGCTGGACGTGCAGTGGCTGGAGGAGCCGCTGCCGCAGTACGACATCGAGGGCGTGCGGACCGTGCGGGCGCAGACGGGCGTCCGCGTCGCCGGCGGCGAGATGGTGCGCACCATGCCGGAGCTGCTGCACCTGCTGGAGGCCGACGCGCTGGACGTCTACCAGCCCGACGTCGTCCTGTCGGTCGGGATGCTGCGCGCCCGCACCCTCGCCGAACTGGCCTTCGCGCGGCACCGCTGGTTCACCCCCCACACATGGAGCAACGGGCTGGGGGTCCTGGCGAACCTGCACGTCGTGGCCGGTGTCGGCGGCGGGCCGTTCGTCGAGTTCCCCTATGACCCGCCGGGCTGGACGCCCGAGCGGCGGGACTTCTTCCTGACCGAACCGGTCGGCGTCGACGGCGACGGCCGCATGAGGGTCCCCGGCGCGCCCGGGCTCGGGGCCGAGATCGACCACGCCGCGGTGCGCCGGCTGGCCCGCGGCTGAGAGGGGAACGACCGTGACAGCGCACGAGCACACGTACGGGACCTGGCAGGAGCGGGCGGCGAACCCGCCCCTGCGGCGGGAGCTGTTCATCGACGGCGCGTTCACGCCGGCCGCCGACGGCGGGACCTTCACCAAGACGGGTCCCCGCGACGGGCGCGAGCTCGCGCGGATCGCCGCCGCGGGCGAGGAGGACGTGGACCGCGCGGTGCGGGCCGCCCGGCGCGCGTTCGAGGACGGCCGCTGGGCGGGCGCGAGCCCGCGCCACCGCAAGGAGGTCCTGCTGCGGTTCGCCGAGCTGATCCGCGCGAACCTGGAGGAGCTGGCCCTGCTGGAGACCCTCGACGTGGGCAAGCCCATCGGCGAGTCCCTGCGGGTGGACGTGCCGGGCGCCGCCGCCTGCGTCCAGTGGTACGCCGAGGCGATCGACAAGCGCTACGGCGAGATCGCCCCGACCGGCGCCGACGCCCTCGCGCTGATCACGCGGGAGCCGCTCGGGGTGGTCGGTGCGGTCGTCCCCTGGAACTACCCGCTGCTCATCACCTCCTGGAAGATCGCCCCGGCGCTGGCGATGGGCAACTCGGTGGTGCTCAAGCCGGCCGAGCAGTCCAGCCAGACCGCGCTGGCGCTGGCCGAGCTCGCGGCCGAGGCGGGGGTGCCCGACGGCGTCCTCAACGTCGTCCCGGGGCTCGGACCGGTGGCGGGGGCGGCGCTCGGCCGCCATCCGGAGGTGGACAAGATCGCCTTCACCGGCTCCACGGCGACCGGGCACCGGTTCCTGGAGTACGCGGCGCACTCCAACGGCAAGCAGGTGGCGCTGGAGATGGGCGGCAAGTCGCCGCAGATCGTCCTCGCCGACGCCGAGGACCTGGACGCGGCGGCCTCCGCCGTCGCCTGGGGGATCTTCTACAACGCCGGGCAGACCTGCAACGCCGGGTCGAGGCTGCTGGCCGACACCCGGATCATGGACGACCTGCTGGCCCGCGTCACCAAGATCGCCGAGGGGATCCGGGTCGGCGACCCGCTCGACCCGGCCACGCAGATGGGCGCGATGGTCGACCGGGCGCAGCTGGACAAGGTCGTCGGGTACGTCGCGCTCGGCCGGGAGGAGGGCGGCCGGCTCGTCACCGGCGGCGACCGCGTCCGTGCGGAGTCCGGGGGCTACTTCGTCGCCCCGACCGTGCTGCGCGACGTCGACAACGACTGCCGCGTCGCGCAGGAGGAGATCTTCGGACCGGTGCTGACGGCCACGGGGATCGGCTCGGCGGAGGAGGCCGTCCGGCTGGCGAACCGGACCCGCTACGGGCTGGCCGCGAGCGTGTGGACCGGCCGCCTGTCCACGGCGCACCGGGTCGCCCGCGCCCTGCGCGCCGGGACCGTGTGGGTCAACACCTTCGACGCGAGCGACGTGATCACGCCGTTCGGCGGGTTCAAGGACTCCGGCAGCGGACGGGACAAGTCCCTGCATGCGCTGGACGCCTACTCCGCCCTCAAGACCACCTGGATCAACATGAACGAGCAGCCCGCGGGGGACACATGAGACTGGGATTCATCGGCCTGGGGAACATGGGCGGCCCCATGTGCCGCAACCTCCTGGCCGCCGGATACGACGTGGCGGTGCACGACGCGCGGCGCGAGGCCGCCGCCGAGGCCGAGCGGATGGGCGCCGTCTGGACGGCCGCCCCCGCCGAGGCGGGCGCGGGCCGCGACGTGGTGATCACGATGCTGCCCACGCCCCGGCACGTCGAGTCCGTGCTGCTGGGCCCCGGCGGACTGCTCGGCGCCCTCGGCGAGGGCGCTGTGTGGGTGGACATGTCCACCTCGGTGCCCGAGGTGGCCGACCGGGTCCGCAAGGCCGCCGCGGGGCGCGGAGTACACGTGCTCGACGCCCCCGTCTCCGGAATGGCGGCCGGGGCCCGCACCGGAACGCTCCAGATCTTCGTGGGCGGCGACCGCGAGGTGTACGAGCGGGTCCGGCCCGTGTTCGACGTCCTCGGCGACCCCGAACGCGTCATGCGGGTGGGCGGCCACGGCGCCGGCTACACCGTCAAGCTGATGATCAACCTGCTGTGGTTCGCGCATCTGGTCGCCACCAGCGAGGTGCTGTCCATCGGCACCAGCGCCGGCGTCGAGGTCGGCGTGCTGCGCGACGCGCTGCTCGCCAGCCCCGCCGCCAGCAACTTCCTGGACCGCGACATGCTGTCGGTGCTGCGCGACGGCGACTACGACGACTCCTTCGCCATCGCGCTGGCCTGCAAGGACCTCGGTCTCGCCAACGACCTGGCGCGCGAGGTGAAGGTCCCGGCCGAGCTGGCGGCCCTCGTCGAGCAGGTCTACCGGCGGGCGCGCCGCAGCTACGGCGACCTCGCCGGCGAGATGACGCCCGTCAAGCTCTGGGAGGACCTGATGGAGGTCCCCCTGCGGCTCGCACCCCAGGGAGCATGACCATGAACGAACTCGCCCTCACTCCGATGCCCGCGGCCCACCTGGGGCCCGGCAAGGTCCGCGCCCTCGGCGAACTCGCCGGGTCGCGCCGAGTCCTCGTGGTGACCGACGCCGGCATCGCCGCCACCCCCGTGCTCGACGCCGTACGGAACGCGCTCCCGGACGGGGACGTCGCGGTCTTCACCGGCGTGCACGCCAACCCGACCACCGATGACATCGGCGCGGGCGCGGTCGCCGCCGAGAACGCGCGGGCCGAGCTGCTGGTGGCGCTGGGCGGCGGATCGGCCATGGACGCCGCCAAGGGCATCGCGCTGGCCGCGGTCAACCCGCAGCGCGGACGCGACCTGGACTACCGCGGCGAGTTCCGCCGCGCCGGCCTGCCGATCATCGCCGTGCCGACCACGGCGGGCACCGGCGCCGAGACCAACGCCTTCGGCGTGATCACCGACGTCGAGACCCACCGCAAGTTCTACGTCGGACATGCGAGCACGCTGCCCGAGGCCGCCGTGCTCGACCCGGAGCTCACCGTGGGACTGCCGCCCGGCCCCACCGCGGCCACCGGCATGGACGCCCTCACCCACGCGCTGGAATCGTTCTCCTCCGTACGGGCCAACCCCTGGTCGGACGGGCTCGCGCTGCAGGTCGTCCGGATGGTCTCGACGCACCTGCCGCACGCCTACGACGACGGGAAGGACCTGGAGGCCCGCTCGCAGATGCTGCTGGCGGCCCACATGGCGGGGGTCGGCATGGCGGCCACGGGGCTGGGCCTGTGCCACGGGATCGCGCACCCGCTCGGCGGACGGTTCGACATCGTCCATGGCGTCGCGCTGACCGCGCTGCTCCCGCACGTCCTGCGCTTCAACCTGCCGGTACGGCTGGAGCGGACGGCTCAGGTCGCCTTCGCCATGGGCGTCGGCGACACCGCCAAACCCGACGCGTGGAACGCCGACGCCGCGATCGAGGCCGTCCGCGCCCTGGGGGCCCGGGTGGGTCTGACCGGCGGGCTGGCCGAGCACGGCGTCACCGGCGAGGACCACGACCTGCTGGCCAGGGACGCGCTGGAGGACGAGGTCACGGTGAACACGCCGCGGTTCCCGTCCGCCGACGAGATCACCGCGATCCTGGCCGCGGCCGGATGAGCGGCGACATGGCACCGGACGGCCTGTTCATCGGCGGCGCGTGGCGGCAGGCGGCCTCCGCGTTCGAGGTGCTCGACCCGGCGACCGGCCGGGTGGCGGCCCGGGTGGCCGACGCGACCGCGCGGGACGCGCTCCAGGCGCTGGACGCCGCCGCGGACGCGCAGCCGTCCTGGGCTGCCACCGCTCCCCGGGCACGGGCCGAGATCCTGCGCCGGGCCTACGAACTGGTGACCGAGCGCGCGGAGGCGCTCGCCCGGCTGGCGACCAGGGAACTGGGCCGTCCCCTCGCCGAGTCGCGCGCCGAGGTGGCCTATGCCGCCGACTTCCTGCGCTGGTTCTCCGAAGAGGCGGTGCGCGTGGGCGGCGAGCACCGCACCGCGCCGTCCGGGGACTACCGGATCGTCACGGCGCGCGTCCCGGTCGGGCCGTGCTACCTGATCACGCCGTGGAACTTCCCGCTGGCCATGGTGACCCGCAAGGTCGCGCCCGCCCTGGCGGCCGGCTGCACGGTGATCCTCAAACCGGCCGAGGCCACCCCGCTGTCCGCCCTCGCCCTGGCGGAACTGCTCGCCGAGGCCGGCGTGCCCGACGGGGTGGTGAACGTCGTCCCCACGACGGCGCCGGCCGAGGTCACCGGTGCGCTGCTCGGTGACGGGCGGCTGCGCAAACTGTCCTTCACCGGCTCCACGGAGGTCGGCCGGCTCCTGCTGGCCCAGAGCGCCGGGGGCGTCCTGCGGGCCTCCATGGAACTGGGCGGCAACGCGCCGTTCCTGGTCTTCGACGACGCCGACGTCGCGGCGGCCGTCGAGGGCGCCGTGACGGCCAAGATGCGCAACTCGGGGCAGTCGTGCGTGGCGGCGAACCGCTTCCTCGTCCACGAGGCCGTCGCCGAGGAGTTCACCGGCGCGCTGCGCGAACGCCTCGCCGCACTGGAGGTGGGCCGGGAGGTCGGCCCCCTGATCGACGGGGACGCCGTGGAGCGGGTCGACGGGCTGGTCGGCGACGCGAAGCGGCGCGGCGCCGAGATCCGGCTGGGCGGCGCCCCGCATGCGGGGCCGGGCTGGTTCTACCCGCCCACCCTCCTCACCGGCGTCCCCGAAGACGCCGCGATCACGCGGCAGGAGATCTTCGGACCGGTCGCCGCGGTCGCCGCCTACCCCGACGAGCCGAGCATGGTGGCGGCGGCCAACGCCACCCCGGCGGGTCTGGTCGCCTTCCTCTTCACCCGCGACCTCGGCCGCGCCATGCGCGTCGGGGCGGCGCTGGAGGCGGGCATGGTGGGCGTCAACCGCGGCCTGGTCTCCAACGCGGCCGCGCCGTTCGGCGGCGTCAAGCAGTCGGGCCTCGGCCGGGAGGGCGGTCTGGAGGGCATCGACGAGTACCTGGAGGTGAAGTACCTGGCCGTCCCGTGAACCTGCTCCGGCACGGAAGCGGCCACCGCACCGACGATGTCGATCCGATGGCCGTTCCGTGCCGTGAACGAAGCGGCCGCGCCCTTTGGGCCGGTCAGCGCGGCTGGTAGGCCTTGGGCAGCCGCATGCCGCGGTCGGCCATGATCTTGCGGACGCGGTTCGGGTAGTTGGTGATGATCCCGTCGACCCCCATGTCCATGAGCGCCTCGACGGTGGCGGGGTCGTCGCAGGTCCACGGGACGACCTTCAGACCGCGGGCGTGGGCCTGCGTGACCATCGCCCGGTCGGGGTAGAAGCGGAAGCCCGGCTCGCCGACCTTGCCGTTCTGCGGGAAGCCGTAGTTGGGCGACAGGGCCGTGACGCCCTTGATGGCGGCGGCCGCCTTCACGAAGTCGCCGTCGTAGTCGTCGACGTCCAGGCCGCCCAGCCAGGGGGAGGCGCCGGGGCGTCCGACCTGGAGGAAGTCGTAGTTCGTCAGCGCCACGAGCGGCCACCTGGGCGCGAACCGGTGCATGACCTTCAGCGCGCCCCAGTCGAAGGACTGGATGGTGACCTGCCGTTCGATCCCCGACGCGCGGATCTCCTCGAAGACCCGGCGGACGAACAGCTCACGCGGCGCGGTCTGCTCGGGCGCGCCCGCCTCGACCTTGGTCTCGATGTTGAGCTTGACCTGCTCGGCGCGGTAGCGCTTCACCAGGCCCAGGACGTCCTTGAGCTCCACCATCCGGAAACCGTGGACGACCTCCTGCTCGGGGAAGCCGGGCAGCTGCTGGTAGCCGCAGTCCATGGTCTTGATCTGGGCCAGGGTCAGGTCCTTGATGTACTTGCCGACGTAGGGGTACATCGGGTCGCCCGGCGTGGCCGGCGCGGTGTCGCGGCACTTCTGCGCGCTGATCTGCCGGTCGTGGTTGACGACGACTTTCTTGTCCTTGGTGACGTGCGTGTCCAGCTCCAGGGTGGTGACGCCCAGACGCATGGCCTTGCCGAAGCCTTCCAGCGACTCCTCGGTCGTCATGCCGATGCCGCCGCGGTGGGCCTGCAGGTCGAACTGGGTCTTCTGTGGCAGTACGCCGGGACTCCCGGTGGTCGACGCGTTGGCGGCCGCCGGCGCGGCCACCGTGGCCGCGAGGGCCAGACTCGTCAGGACAAGGCGCACGGACATGGAGTCCTCCGCTCGGTCATGCTCCGATCAACCCCCGCGACGCTAGAGCGAGGGCCGGCACCCTTGATTGACGTGGCGTGATGGGGCCATGAACGTTCCCCGAACCCGGCCCCGCCGCCGAAACCGCCGGACCAGGACCGTCGCCCCGCCGCCGACGTGCGCCTCAGCGGGCACCGACGCCGCGCAGCAGCGTCTCGACCACCACGTCGGCGGCCTGTGCGGGGCTCAGCTCGGGCAGTTCCTCCGCGGCGTGCAGCATCAGCGGCGGCAGGAGCGACGCCACCCAGCCGGACGGCAGGTCCCCTCGCACCAGGCCCTCGTCGGCAGCGCGCCGGAGGAAGGCGTCGACCGCGTCGATGAGGGGCCGGCGGCGCTCCCGAAGGGTCTCGTCGCGGAGCATGCGGCTCGTCTCGACCGGCCATTCGCGGTTCACCGCGACGATCCCCTCGACGAGGCGGTGGAGCGCGACCTCCACCGGGGCCTCGCGGAGCCTGGCGGCGGCGATGGCCTTCTCCACCGCGTCGTACCGGGCGCCGTACACGGCGAGCAGCAGCTCCTCGCGGGAGGCGAAACGGCGGTAGACGGTGCGCCGGTCCACTCCGGCCGCGGCGGCGATGGCGGCGATGCTCACCGAGGGGTCGTCGGCCAGCAGGCGTGCGCCCGTGTGCAGGACGAGTTCCAGGTTGCGCGCCGCGTCTGATCTCACCCGCCCAAAGATACCCATCACCAGGGCACATGGTTGGTCTATCGACACAGAGCTGTCGAGAATGCTAG
This sequence comes from Actinomadura sp. NPDC000600, assembly GCF_040492135.1. NCBI lineage: Bacteria > Bacillati > Actinomycetota > Actinomycetes > Streptosporangiales > Thermomonosporaceae > Actinomadura > Actinomadura sp. NPDC000600. The sequence continues at coordinate 164,823 of NZ_JBEUPD010000009.1, read as the reverse complement.
CTTAAATGTCACAAGTATGGGGCAGTTAAGGTCGGCTCCGTCTCGGTGGACGGGACGAGAGCGAGCGGCGGCCGACTGCCGACGTCCGAAGGGGGAGAGGGGCTCATGGCGAGGACATGGTTGATCACGGGGGCGTCGCGGGGTCTGGGACGCCATCTCACCGAGGCGGTCCTGGCGGCCGGTGACCAGGTCGTCGCGACCGCCCGGCGTCCGGAGCAGCTGGACGATGTGGTGGCCCGGTTCGGCGAGCGGGTGCGGGCGGTCGCGCTGGACGTCACCGACCCCGCCGCGGCCGTCGGCGCGGTGAAGGAGGCCACCGGTGCCTTCGGCCGCCTGGACGTGGTCGTCAACAATGCCGGGTACGCGAACAGCGCCCCGATCGAGGAGATGGCCGAGGAGGACTTCCGTGCCCAGGTCGAGACCAACCTGTTCGGGGTGGTGAACGTGACGCGGGCGGCGCTGCCCGTCCTGCGCGAGCAGCGCTCGGGGGTGTTCGTTCAGGTCTCGTCCATCGGCGGACGCGTGGGGGGCACCCCCGGCATGGGCGCCTACCAGACCGCGAAGTTCGCGGTGGAGGGCTTCTCGGAGGTGCTCGCCAACGAGGCGGCGCCCTTCGGGGTGAAGGTCGTCATCGTGGAGCCGGGCGCCTTCCGCACCGACTGGCAGGGCTCGTCCATGCGGCTGCACCCGGTCGGCCCCGACTACGAGGAGAGCGTCGGCGCCATCAACCGCTACCGCCAGGCCAACGACGGCACCCAGCCGGGCGACCCGGCCCGCGCGGCCCAGGCCGTCATCGACGTGGTCGGCGCCGACGACCCGCCCCGCCGCCTCCTTCTCGGCAGCGACGCCCTCGCCTCCGCCCGCAGGTCCGCGGAGGCCCGCGCCGCGGAGACCGAGCAGTGGGCCGACGTGAGCAGCTCGACCGACTTCCCCGCCTCCCAGCGCTGACCTGCGGGGCTCAGCGGCCCGAAGGGCATGGACCCGGACGGTTCGCTGATCCTGGAGATCCGCGCACGCGGCACCAGTCCGCGTCCGCTGTTCAGTGGGTGGCGTACCAGAGGGCCGACAGCAGGTGGACGAGCATGAGGACGCCGCCGCCGACGGCCATTCCGGGCACGCGGCGCGTGATGCCGAGTGCCGCGTCCCCTGCCTGGACGGCGCCGGCGACGATCAGCAGCGGCACGATCGCGGCGGCGTCGGCGGTGACGAGCGCCGCGATGACGGCGAGACTCAGCGGGATCGCGCGGACGGCATAGACGCGGGCGTAGAAGTCGACCCCGGCGGTGACCGCCTCACCCGAGGGAAGCGCCAGGCCCGGGCGGGCGGCGCCGAGCGCGCTCGACCCGCCCGACACCAGTGCCGCGACCGCGTTGACCGTGACGAGTGTGACCTCCATGGCGCCCATCTCTTCACCTCTCAAATGATTCATGCTTTGAATGATTGAGTGTGAGTATGATTCGAGCCATGCGCGACGTCAAGCCGCTGCCGGGGACGGTGGCCTTCCGGCTGGGGACCCTCGGTGCGATCGTCGGGGACCGGCTGGCCCGCAAGATCGCCGGCTACGGCGTCAAGCCCAAGCACGCCGGGCTGATGGCGGCGCTGGAGGCGGGCGTCGCGGCCTCGCAGCAGGACCTCGCCGCCCGGATGGGGGTCGCGCCGAGCCTGGTCGTCGCGCTGGCCGACCACCTGGTGGACCTGGGCGCGATCGAGCGGCGGCGCGATCCGGCCGACCGGCGCCGGCAGGTGCTCACGCTCACCGACCAGGGCCGCGAACTGCTCGCCAAGTGTGCGGCGGCGGCGCAAGAGGTGGACGAGGAACTCGTCGCCCCGCTCACCCCGCGCCAGCGCGCCGCACTGCACGACGCACTGGACGTGCTCTCCGAAAACGAAGGACTGCCCGCCTGAGACGAACGCCGCCCGGCGTGCCCGAAGGTTCCGGCCGCATTTTGCCGAATGCCGCGCTGGCCTTTGCCGGGGTCGAGGTATCTACCTGTTGGTAATGCGGGTGAAAATCGCGAATCAGGTCATCTATTGGCCTTCCGCCGGTCGGCCGGTGCCTTGGAAAGCGGTGGTCCATCGGTCTGTGGACATTTTGCGATCTTGATCACGGTTTGGTGTGCGGACGGTCCGAGGCTTGTCGTTTTAGTGGCGATTTCGTAGGTTCGCCCCAATCGGGGGATGATCCGTTGTCCCGCCGCCGTCCGCGACCGACTCGAGATCCGAGGCCGGCGGGCGGTGGCCTCGACCTCCTTGAGGAGACGCCATGTCCGAGGTCAAACGCCGTGATCTGCTGGCCGGGGTCGCCGCCCTCACCGGGTTCGCGACCGTCGGCCTGCTCCCCGGCACCGCCGCCGCCGCGACCCGGCAGCGCCCCGGTGCCCTCCGCTCGCCCTCCCTCACCGCCGGCGACAAGGCCGTGGTCGCCCGGGTCGACGCCCGCCGCGCGCTGCGGCACCTGAAGGTGCTCAGCGACGAGATCGGCTGGCGCGTCTCCGGCACCCCGGCCGAGCACCGCGCCGCCCGCTACATCGCCGGCTATCTGCGCGAACTCGGCTACACGGTCGAACTGCAGCCCTTCCCCATCGCCGACAAGTACCTGGCGGAGATCCGCTCCCGGGGCGAGCGGGACTGGCAGTGCAGTGCCTCCCCGCAGGGCGCCGTCGCGTCCGTGGACGGCACGGTGGCGGACATGGGCAATGCCACCGAGGTGACCGGCGACGTGCGCGGCCGACTCGTGCTGTTCGACCGCGTCCCCGGCATGGAGACCGAGCAGGCCAAGGCCGCCGCCGCCGCGGGCGCCGCGGCGGCGCTCATCGTCAACGCGCGCTCGACGACCTATCCGGAGCGCAAGGCCGGCACGTTCGTCCCGAACCTGAAGGAGACGGTCGCGATCCCGGTGCTGGGCCTGGCCGAGTACCACGGCGAGCGGATCCGCGCGGGCGCCCGGCGGCTGTCCTTCAAGATCACCCACCACACGGGCCTGACCTCGTACAACGTCCTGGCCGAGCGGAAGGCGTCGCTGCCCAACCCCGCGGGCAAGGCCGTCATCGTCAGCGCGCACTACGACAGCGTCCCCGGCTCGCCCGGCGCCAACGACGACGGCAGCGGCACCGTCCTGTGCCTGGAACTGGCGCGCGTCCTGAAGCGGCTCCCCACCCAGCAGGCGGTCCGCGTCTGCCTGTGGGGCGCGGAGGAGAACGGCCTGGTCGGCGCCCGGTACTACGTGAAGCAGCTCGACGAGGCGGGCGTCGGGCAGATCACCGGCTGCTTCCAGAACGACATGGTCGCCACCAGCCATCCGCCCGCGGGCACGTACTGGCTGCTGTCGGTGGACGGCGCGGACAACACCACCACGGCCGCCGTGAACGCCGCCGCGCAGCGGCTCGGCTACGCCGACCAGACCAAGGGCCCCACGGCCCGGGGCTCCAGCGACCACGAGGCCTTCTACGAGCGCGGCATCCCGGCGGGCAACTTCAGCTGGCGCGGCGGTGAGGCGCCCAGCCAGCTGGAGCCCCTCTACCACACCCCCGAGGACACGATCGCCCAGAACGTCAGCCTGGAGCGGCTGCAAGTGTCCCTCGAACTGATCGGCTGCGCCCTCTACGACGTGGCGCGCCGCAGGTAGCGGAGAAAGCGTGAGGGGCGGCTTCGGTGAGAGGCCGCCCCTCACTGCGACCCGGATGCGGTCGAACGGGGCGGGCCGTCGACGAGTTTCGGAAGGCGGCGCACGCCTCCCTCACTATGATCTCGCCATGGTGATCGGGAAGGCGCACCGATGAGCGGGCGGGAACTCGGCGGGACGCTGGCGCTGCGGCGGCACTGGTGCCGTCCGGACGAGCCCGTCCTGCTGTGCCTGTACTGCCACGGCACCGCCCTGCGCTTCGACGTGGACGGCCACGACTGGCGGGGCATCCCGGGCGGGGCCGGACGCGCCGTGCTGAACGCCGTCGGAGCAGGAATGGATTCGGCGTTCCGCGAAGACGGCCTCAACCCGCCGGCGATGGTGGTCCACGGGCCGAGCAGCGGCCTGGCCGCGCGGGTGGCGCTTCCCGATTCCCAGGAGACCCGCTACTGGGTCCTCACCCCGCACCGGATCGGCGTCGTCGCGATGCTGCAGGCCGAGGCCGCCGAATCCGGAGCGCCGGACGAACCGCAGGGGGGCGTCCTCTCGCGGGCCCGCAGGATCGCCGCCGGGGCGGCGGAGATCGGGCGCGCGCTCGCCCGCGACCATCCCTATCCACCGGGCGAACCGGTGCCGCTGTCACGCGTCGCGGGCCTCGCCGAGATCCCGGCGGCGCAGATCGCGCACATCGGTCTGGACCGGCGCAAGCTGCCCTCCGGGTACCGTCCCCGCAAGGTCCCGGTCCTGCGGATCGGGCTTCACGACGGTTCCGGCTTCGACATCACCGCACCAGACGACGAGGCGGCGGGACGGCTCGCCCACCTCGCCGCGCAACGCTCCTGACGGGTGACCACGTGCCGCGCAACGAGCAGAAACTGTACGAGATCGCCCGCGCGCACTGGTGTGCGCCGGGCGAGAGGCTGGTCATGGGCGACCACGCCGCCGGCCACATCGGCGCGACCGTCCGGGGGGTGAGCGCGGCCCCGCACCCGCCCGCCGTCCCGGGCGGCTCGCAGGTGCCCGACCCGTCCTGGCCCCTCCCGACCGACCCGGTCCGGACGGGCCGGTTCTGGTACGACGAATGGGCCGAGGACCCGGTGGTGTGGGGGTGGGCGCACGCGCCCGGACCGGACGCGGCGGCGGCCGCGGTCGCCGCCCACATGGCCGGGTACGCCGACGAGGCGTGGCTGCTGCTCACGGACCGGCGGCTCGCGGTGTCAGTGGAGTCGCGGTTCGCGCGTCCCGCCGAAAGGCCGGGCGGGCTGCGCGGTCGCGTCCGCGGCGCCTTCGGCGACTCGCAGGACCCCGCCGGGCCCCTGGCGACCTGCTGGGAGATCCCGTCCGCGGCGGTCCGGGGCCTGCGGGCGGTGCCGCTCGGCCGCACCCCGCGGCCGGAGTGGTTCATCCGGATCGACTTCACCGACGGCTCGGCGTTCGACTTCCGCCCCCGCCGGGGCGCCAAGGCCCCGGACTACGTGAAGTCGATCTACACAGGCCTGGCCCCGAGGCACTGACCCCGGAACCGAAGGCCCACGCCCGTCACAGGGCCCAGGTCTCCAGGGCGAGCAGGTCCCGCATCGACACCATGCCGACCAGGCGTCCGCGGTCGGCGACCGGGAGGTGGCGGATGCCCTCCTCCAGCATCCGGCGGGCGACCTCCCGCGAGTCCTCGTCGAGCGCGGCGGTCTTGAGCCTGGTCGATGCGTACGCCGTGGCCCGGGACGCCGGATCCGCCGTAAGGGCCAGCGCGCCGACGAGGTCCCGCTCGGTGATGATCCCGACGACCCGCTCCCCGTCGAGCACGGCCAGCGCGCCGACGTCGTCCTCCACCATTCTCCGCGCCACCTGGTCCAGCCGGTCCTCCGCCTGGCAGCCGAGGACGCCCGGCCGGTACACGTTGCTGATCAGCATGTTCCCTCCCCATGGGTTCGCCCCACACGCCGCAGCGTTTCCGTTCCATCCCGCCGGAAACGCCCCAAAAGTCACCTTGACCTGCGGGATCGCCAGGCGCGCCCTCCAGGGACGGGGCGCCGTACGGATTTCTCTCGTGAACACAGGCGACAACGGCCACGATGTGCGGGCGGTGGCGAGGCCTGGACGATCGCCGTCCTCATGCAGACGGTAGTGTCTGACTGACCGGCGCACGGAGCGCCGTGCCGACTGCGAGGGAGGCGGCGGATGGCGGCCGTGACGTTGCCGGAGTCGTTGGCGGGCGTCGGGGTGACGGCGATCGGGGTCGCCCTCATCAGGGCGCGGGAGACCGCGCGCGCCGACCGGTTGTACGAGGACCCGTACGCGCAGGCGTTCGCCGACGCGGCCGAACGGGAGTTCCTCGCGCCCTCGGCGCCGGCCGGCGCCGCCGGCACCTGGGCCGGTGTGCAGGAACTGGTCGAGACCTTCTACCCGGGACGCACCATCGGAGTGCGGATGGGCGACGACGGGCTCCGCGACGCGGTCGCCGCCGGCCGCCGGCAGATCGTCCTGCTCGGTGCAGGCCTGGACACCTACGCCTTCAGGCTCGGCCTGCCGCGATCGGTGCACCTGTTCGAGATCGACCTCCCGGAGATGTTCGCCTTCAAGGAGCCGATCCTGGACGCGCTCGGGGCCGTGCCGTCATGTGAGCGCAGCGTCGTCGCGGCCGACCTGCGTCAGAACTGGTCGGAAGCCCTGCTGGAGGCGGGCTTCCGGGCCGCGCTTCCCACCCACTGGGTGGACGCGGGCGTTCTCGGCTTCCTGCCGAGGCGGGACGCCCGGCGGATCGCGACGACGATCGGTGAGCTCTCGATGTCCGGCAGCCGCTTCGGGTTCGGGCACATCCCGCTGCAGGCCATGGCCGAACGGATCCGGACGGTGCCCGGCGCCGACCGAGTCATGCCGGGCATGACGGCGCGCTCCGTCGACGGCGAGCGCGGACTCGGCCCGGACGCGCCGGAGTGGCTGGAGCGGCACGGCTGGCGGACCGAGTTCCGCACCCTCGAAGAGATCGCCGCCTCCTACGGGCGAGCACTGCCGCAGGCCTCCGGCGGAGGCTCGGTCACCGCAGTGCGCCTCTGACGCCATTCCCAACACCGAATCCTATTTTGTTGTTCGCGGGGCCGAAAAAGCCGTCTTCCCTCGTTGATTCGCTGCTCAGGCGCGGCCCTTGAGCATGCCGTGCCAGTAGAGGGCGGGCAGGCCGTAGCGCTTGAGATACCACATGTCGCGGCGCTCCTTCTTCAGATTGATGACGGGGAAGGAGGGGGCGAGAGCGAGGTCGTAGTCGAATTCGGCGAGGAGCATCTTGTCGCGGGCCGTGACGAGGGGGCAGGAGGTGTAGCCGTCGTAACGACCGGTGCCGGAGCGGCCCGCCATGCCGGCGATGAGGTTCTCGACGACGACGGGGGCCTGCTTGCGGACGGCCGCGCCCGTCTTGGACGTCGGCAGGTTGGCGACGTCCCCGAGAGCGTAGACGTTCGGGTAACGCGGGTGGACGAGGGTGTGGGCGTCGGCCTCGACGTAGCCGTAAGGGCTCGCCGGGTCTGCGAGAGGGCTCGTCTTCAGCCAGTCCGGAGCGCTCTGCGGCGGCGTCGCGTGGAGGAAGTCGTAGGAGATCCTCTCCGTGTCACCCGCGGCGCGGTCGGCGAGGGTCAGTTCACGGCGCTCGGGGTCGACCGAGAGGAGCTCCGACTGCAGGCGGACCTCGATGCCGTAGCGGGCCGCGACCTTCTCCAGTTCGCGGGCGTAGGTCTCGACCTTGAAGATCGCCGGTTCGGCGAGGGCGAGGACGACGCGGATGTCCTTCAGCGTGCCCTCCCGGCGCCAGTGGTCGGCGGCCAGATAGGCGATCTTCTGAGGGGCGCCGCCGCACTTGATCGGCCCGGCGGGGTGGGTGAAGACGGCCGTGCCGGACGTGAGGTTCCGGATGAACTCCCAGGTCTTGGGGGCGTACTCGGGGGAGTAGTTGCTGGACACGCCGTCGCGTCCGACCGATTCGGCGAGGCCCGGGACGGCGCTCCAGTCGAGTTGCAGGCCGGGGGCCAGCACCAGGTGCTCGTAGCGGAGTTCGGCGCCGCTCGCGGTGGTGACCGTTTCGGCGTCGGGATCGACGGCGGTGGCGGCGTCGCGGATCCATTCCACGCCGGGCGGGATGACGGACCGCTCGGGCCTGCGGGTGAGCTCGGCGGTCGCCCGGCCGCCGCCGACCAGGGTCCACAGCGGCTGGTACCAGTGGGTGTCGGACGGCTCCAGGATCGCGATGCCGCGGACGCCCTTGCGGCGCAGCCTGGCGGCGACGGTGATCCCGGCGGTACCGCCACCGATGATCAGGACGGGGTGCCGGTGCGGGGTGGTGGACATGAGGTTGCTCCCTCCGGGTGGGTGCGGCGCGCCCTGCCTGGCACCTGCCTGGGACCGGTTCCAGGCAGGGCGCGCCGGGATGGATCAGGCTTCGGCCGGGGCGTACGCCGCGGCCCAGGCGCCGTAGCCGCCGAGCAGGTCGGCCACGTCGGCGCGGCCGGCCCTGCGGAGCAGGCTCGCGGCGACCGAGGAGCGTGCGCCGCCGGCGCAGTTGACGACGATCCGCCGGTCGGCGGGGACCTCGTCCATGCGTCCGGGCAGCTGGGCCAGCGGGATGTTGACCGAGCCCTCGATGCGGCCGTTCGCCAGCTCGCCGGCGTTGCGGACGTCGACCACCAGAGGCGGCTCCGCGCCGTCGAGTTCCGCGCGCAGGTCGGCGAAGGTGAGCCGTTCCGCCTGGACGATCTGCTCGGGTGCCTGCGTGAAGGCCTCCTCGGCGTCGGCCAGGTAGCCGGCGGCCGTGTCCAGGCCGATCCGGGCGAGGCGGATGACCAGCTCCTCCTCGCGGCCCTCGGGCGCGATCACGATGATCTCCTGCCCGGGCTCGACGAGCATGCCGGCCTGCTCGGCGAACCGGCCGTCGGCGGGGATGTTGATCGAGCCGGCGAGGTGGCCCGCGGCGAACTCCCGCGGGTCCCGGGCGTCCACGACCACCGAACCGGCGTCGCGCCGCGCGAGGACGTCCGTGAAGGACAGCGCCTTCAGGTGCTCGTCGACCTGGAGCAGCTCCCGCTCCTTGCGGTTGAGGATCGCGTCGTAGACGAAGTACTTCGGCGCCGGGGGCTGGCCCTCGGTGACGATGTCGACGAACTCCCGCTCGCTCATGGGGCGGCAGGCGTAGTTGCTCAGCCGCTGCGCGCCGATGGTCGACTGGAGTTCGGCCGAGAGGTTCTTGCCGCAGGCCGAACCGGCGCCGTGCGCGGGGAAGAGGCGGGTCTGGTCCGGCAGGGCCATCAGCTTGTGCTGGACGGTGTCGTAGAGCATCCTGCCGAGCTCGTCGGCGGTGACGCCGATCGAGGCCAGCAGGTCCGGGCGGCCGACGTCGCCGATGAACAGCGCGTCCCCCGTCAGCACGCCGTAGGGGACGGTGTCGCCGGAGCGCTCGTACACGAGGACGCTGATCGACTCGGGCGTGTGGCCGGGGGTCTCGAGGATCTCCAGGGTGACGTCGCCGAGGCTGATGCGCTCGTGGTCGTGCAGCTTCCGGATCGGGAACTCGGCCTCGGCCCGCGCGCCGTAGCCGATCCACGCTCCGGTGCGGGCGGCCAGTTCCAGGTGGCCGGAGAGGAAGTCGGCGTGGAAGTGGGTGTTGATGACGCCTTCGATGTTGAGGCCGTTGGCCGCGGCGTCGTCCAGGTATTCGGAGATGTCCCGGCGCGGATCGACGATGACGGCGCGTCCGGTCTCCTTGTCGCCGATCAGGTAGGAGGCCTGCGACAGGCACTCCAGATAGTGCTGGGCGATGTACAGCCGACTCTCCATTGCTGCGGTTCCTTTCGCGGGTTGCGGGTCCGGGAGCTGGCGGGTTCCGACGAACTAGTGATACCCCAGGGGGTATGTCTCAGAGAGTAGGCGACGGGTGGACGATGTGGCAAATACCCCCAGGGGTATCTGTCGCGCAGGCGGTTCGCCTCCGGCCGGGGCGCGGGAGTTCGCGGGCCACCGGGGGCTCCATCTGCGCTACCTTGCGCCGATGACCGACCTGAACGGATACACAAAGAAGCTGGCGCTGCCGGAGGGTTTCGACGCGCCCCGCCTGCTGCGGTACGACGACGTCACCGCTCACGCGCTCACCCGCGACGACCTGGTCGCCGACGTGCGCGGTGTCAACGCGAGCCTCGACCTGATCCGCGAGACCCGCGGCGGCGACTGGCCGACCGGCCCGGTCACCGAGGACGAGAACTACGTCGACCTCGTCTGGCACGAGTGCGAGTTCCGGGACGGCAAGTCGTTCGCCTTCTGCGTCGAGGCCGACGGCCGCGGCTACATCGGCTGCGCCTACCTCTATCCGATGGGCGTCCGGCAACCGCTGACCGAAGACCTGGCAGCACACGACGTCGACGTCAGCTGGTGGGTGACCCCCGACGCGTACGAGGCGGGCTACTACACCAAGCTCCACCAGGCCCTACAACACTGGACCGCCAGGGACTACCCCTTCACCCACCCCCACTACTCGAACCTGCGAATCCCCTCGTCCTGAACTCGGCTCCGTACTCTCGCGTTCGCCCGGGTCCCCGCTGGCGACCGAGCAGGCCAGGGCCGCCGCGCACGCGGGCGCCACGGCGGCGCCGGCCGTCAACGCGCGCTCGGTGACCTGTCCGGGGTGCCGGGGTCGGCCCGTTCGCCGGTCCGTTGGCGGCGGCCGCCCCGCAGGCCGCGCCACAGGAACGCGCCTGCCGCGGCGGCGGCCACGGCCGCCAGGACGCCGAGGAGCAGGCCCTCGGGTACCGCGGCGCCGATGCGGGCCACCGACTCCTCCATGGCGAACTCGGTGTCGGGGTCCACGAAGCCGGGGAGGGCCGAGGTGCCGTCGAAGACCAGGAACACCGTTCCCAGGACGATGAAGAAGAGCCCGCCGACGAGCGACGTGGAATGCACCCGCAGCGGCCCGAGCCTGACCGGTCGGCCGCGCAGCCCGCGGCGCCGCCCCAGGTCGAAGCGGTCCCACAGCAGGGCCAGCACGAACAGCGGGACGGCCATGCCGAGCGCGTACAGCGCCAGCAGCGACGCTCCGTACAGCGCGTTCCCGCCGACCGCGGAGACGGTGAGGATGCCGCCGAGCAGGGGGCCGGCGCAGAACCCCGACAGCCCGTAGACGGAGCCCAGCAGCCCGACCGACAAGGCGGAACCCGCGTGGCCGCGCCTGGTGGCGAGTCCTTGGAGCCGGGCCGAGCCGAAGCCGAGACCGGCGATCTGGGCGGCGCCGAGCGCGATGATCGTCCAACCGCCGAGGGCGACCAGCAGGTCGCGGTGCCCGTAGAAGAGCCGGCCCGCCATGGCTCCGGCGGCGCCGAGCGGGACCAGCGTCGTGCAGAGCCCGAGGTAGAAGACCGCCGTGCGGGACACGAGCCGGGTGCGTCCGGTGAAGGAGTAGGCGAAGAACGCCGGGAGCAGCAGTGCGCTGCAAGGACTGAACAGGGTGAGGACGCCGCCGAGGAAGGCGGCCAGGTAACCGATGCTCATCGGCCGCGGGCCTCCTCGACGGCCTGGGCGAACACCTCGAACGGCTGGGCGCCGAGGATCGGCCGTCCGTTGACCAGGAACGTGGGGGTGCTGGCGGCGCCGGCCCGGTAGCCCTCGACCTGGTCGGCGATCATGGCGTCCTCGGCCTCGCCGCTCTTCATGTCGGCGCGGAAGCGGGCCAGGCCGGGCACGCCCGCCTCGCGCGCCCAGGCGACCAGGTGCTTGTCGGCGAGGTCGCCGGAGTTGCGGCGCCGGGGCTCGGCGTACACCCGGTCGTGGAAGGCCCAGAACCGGCCCTGCCGCCCCGCGGCGTAGGACGCCTGCGCCGCGGCCTTCGACTCGTCCCCGAAGATCGGGAAGTTGCGCCACTCGATCCGCAGCACGCCGGTGTCGACGTACTTCTGGATCAGCCGGGGCTCGGTCTCGCGGGCGAACCGGCCGCAGAACGGGCACTGGAAGTCGCTGTACTCGATCATGACGACCGGGGCGTCGGTGCGGCCGAGGGCGAAGGGGTCGCCGTTCTTGCGCCGGGCCAGGTCGGGACCACCGGCCCGGGAGCGTGAGGGTGAGGCCGACGCCGACGGTGATCCGGCGGTTTCGGCTTCCTTTCCGCCCCGGCCGCCGATGGCGGCCAGGCCGAGGAGCAGGGCGGCTGCGAGCAGCACGCCCGCGATGGTGAGAGAACGGCGGGAGCGGGCTTTGGCATGTGACGCCGACATGGCGGACAGAACCTTTCGAAGAGCGCGCGCCGCTGACCGAACGACAGGCGTGGGCCTGGCCCGTGGTCAGCGCAGGCGGATCGACCGCGCGGCGCGGATGGACGTGTAGGGGATCAGGCCGGGCCGGGCGTTCCGGCGGGGCAGTCGATCTCGCCGGCGAGGCGCTTCACGGCGGCCGCGGCCAGCAACGCGATCGACAGCAGGGCCACGACCGGCTGGAGCGGGGCCCAGATCGTCAGGGCGCCGGAAGTGCCCAGCAGCAGGAGCACCGCCTTGTTGCACACGGGGCACCCGATCGCGAAGAACGACAGGACGCTGCCGAGAGGCCCCAGACGCCTGGCCGCGCTGGAATCCGCGGCGGCCGGCCGGCCGATGTACGTGGCCAGGACCAGCCCGGCCAGCAGGGCGGTGATGCCGAGTACGGGGTAGTTCCACCACTGCACCGGCACGGACCGGCCGAACAGCGGGTTGGGGATCACGTCGGTGGGCGCTCCCACCACGAGCGCGGTCCCGGCGGCTCCGGCGGCGGCCACTGCCCAGCGGCGTACCGGCCAGAAGGCCAGCGCACGACCGGCTTTGGCGCACATGCCGGCGGACGCCCGCACGGGCGGGCGAGCAGAGATCATCGGATGGACTCCGTTCGGTCGGATCTGAAGGCCCGGGTGAACGGGGCCTCTAGATCCGCAGAACGCAGAGCCCGGCGGGGTCGGGAGGGGACGGCGCAGGCCCTGGGGGCGCTCCCGCAAGGGCCGCGCCCGGCGGTGCCGCCGTCTCGGCGAGCGAGGCCGGGACCATGACGGCCGGGACCGGCAAGGGCTGGGCGGCGGGCGCAAGCGAGGGTGCCTCGGCCACCGTCTTCTTGCCGCACTGGCCGGTGCCCGGCTCCGTCCCGGAATCCTTTGACTCGGGCGCCGCATGCTCGGTGGTGACCGCGTCGCCGGGAAGCCCCAGCGCGCCAGAGGCCGCGTATCCGGTGACCACAGCCTCGGCCGATACGGGCGAGGCGGAGGGGGACCGGAAGACGGCGGCGCCCTTGCCGAGCTGCATGAGGCAGCCGACCATCAGGAGGACGACCAGAACCGCCGGCACCAGGAACGGCCGAGACCACGCGGATCTCGTACGGACCGGAGACGGCATGCCGGGCGGCCTTCCTGCTCACGATGAAGATTCGTGGGTCACTATAGGTGACCTCTCGCCGGGATTCGGACGACGGCGGCCGGCGTGGTTCCGCCTGAATCGCGGCGACAGCCGCTCTCGGCGGATGCGCCGTGCCTAGGATCCCCGTCATGCCGACCCAGTTCGATCTTGCTGAGGAACTCGCCGCGGGCATGCGGAGCGCGGAGGCCGCGTTCCGGTTCATCTCCCGGTACTGCGCCGCGTGGACGACTCCGCTGTCCGCGCGCGACGCCTACACCCCGGCGGAGGTCCAGGAAGCCGAGCGGCGGTTGGGGATCACCTTCCCGGCGGCGTTGAGGGAGGCGTTGCAGCTCTTCAGCAGGCGGTACGTCCGCTTCGTAGACCAGGACCGCAGCCTCATGCACCCCTTGATAGGCGTTGAGGCCTTCTCCATCTACGCGGACACGCGGGCGCTGATGTACCAGGCGGAGAACCAGGGGGTCTGGGAACGCTACGTGCGCCTCGAAGACATGCATCTGGACGACCCGCCGACCTTCCAGACGCATTGGGCCGACTACTCTCGGCTGCTGCCGTTCACCGACCGCCTGTCGGTGGCGCTGATGGACCTGGTGCTGCGCGAGCACTGGTGGCACGACGAGCGCTTGATCGTTCACGGGGAGCTCCGGGAAGAGCAGATCGCCGAGCTGGCCGGGCGCTTCGAGGAGCTGGCGTTGTCCTCGGCCGTGCCCTGCTACGACTGGATCGTCCCCATGGCGCCCGATCGCTGGTTCCTGGCCCCGGACGTCCTCGTGCATCTCGAACACACCATGGTCCTGACCGAGGAGGAGTCGGAGAAGGATCCGTGGCCGAGGCGGCGCCCCGGGACCGCCGCCAAGATCACCTTTCGCGGACGCACCGCGGAGTCGCTCCACGCCCTGGTACCCACCTTGCCCGAGCAGTGGTTGACCTGACCGGGTCGCGGCGCTCCGCGCGGTTGAGCCCGGGCACCTGGGGGGTGGCCGGGCTCAACGCGTGGGGGGATCTTCGGTGGTCGTCAGCCGTGCCGGCCGGTGGACGGTCGCTTCAGCCGCCGGACTAGGGCGATGAGACCGACGGCGGCGAGCGTGCCCGCGACCGCCCAGACGACGAGGGAGATGTCCTGCCCATCGGACGTGTCCGCAGCCGTCTTCACCTGGGGTGCCGCCGAGGGACCCGACCCCTCGCTCACCGCCGGGTGCGGCCCGCCCTCCGGCCCGCTTCCCGATGACGGCGGTTCGCTCACCGCCGCCGGGTCGAGCACCAGCTCAGGGGCGGGGAAGTCGGGCTCCTGCCCGCCGGTCGCCGGCTGGTTCCAGTTCACGACCGATCCGTCGGAGTACGTCTGCGCCGTGTCGAAGCGCAGGACGGCCTCGTCCGGCAGCGGATTCACGCGCACGGTGAAGGTATGGGTATCGGCGGGCTTGATCTCGTGGCCGGCCTGGGCCGTCCATACGACGTGCGGACCGCCCTTCCCGCCGCCCGTCCGGTTGATCGTCCAGCCGTCGTCGACCGGGACGGAGCCGGCGGTCACCCCTTCGGGCAGCGTGACGTCGACCCGGACCGTGGTGCTGAACTCCTTCTCGCTCGGGACGCGGAACTGCAGCGTCGCGGGCTTTCCCGCCTCGGCTCCCTCGGACAGCACGCGTACGTGGGCGGAGGCCGGGGCCGACAGCGGCATCACCATCCCGGCGCCGATGGCCGCGGCGGTCGCCAGGCCGGGCAGCCGGTTCCGGCGTGCGGTGGGGCGTGTGCGTTCCACGGGCGCTCACCTTCGTCTCAGCAGCAGCAGAACACGAGGGACGCCGGGTCGGCGTCGCGGCCGCCCGCGGCGTTGTGCTCGTGGCCGGTGCTGATCCGCTTCAACGACGCCAGGGTCTGAGCCGAGGCCCTTCCCTTCGGCTTGATCGCGATCCGCTTCCCGGTGAACGCGGAGAAGGACAGCACCTGCGGCGCCTTGCCGCCTTCGTCGGTGGTGAAGGAGACCAGCGGAGTCTCGCGCCCGGACGCCCCGACGGCGTACGCCTGGTACGTCGTGGCGGGCCTGAGGTCGCGGGCCTGCAACTGGACCATGTCGAGCCCGCCGACCGGCCGGACGGTCGCCTCCAGCACACGGCCCTTGCCGCCCGGCCGCATCGCGTCCCCGGCCGAGCCGTCGGAAAGGACGGTCGGCACGTTCCGGACCCGCTCCCCGAGTCCCTGGCGTCCGAGTCCAGGGGCGGAGTCCGGGCTGGGCACCGCCCCGGGGGCGTAGAGGACGGCCTGGGGCTCCTGGCCGGTGCTGATCGTGTCGATCACCCTGTTGGTCGTGGTGTCGATGACGTCGACCGCGTCGGACTTCTCCAGGCCGACGTACATGCGCGTCCCGTCGCCGCTGGGCCAGGACCCGTGCGGAGCATGCCCGTGGTTGCGCACCCGATTGATCAACTTGGGCGCCCCCGACGCCGTGCGCTCGTAGACGAGCGTCTGGTCGAGGCCGCCGACGGTGAGGTAGGCGAACGAGCCGAGCGCGTTGGTCGCGAAGTTGGGGTGGTTGGTGTCCGGGCCGGTGTCCAGCACGGCCTTGACCTTCCGTGCGGCCACGTCGATCACGCTGACCTTGCCGGCGCGCTTGTGCGCCGCCCAGATCTCCTTGCCGTCGGGGGAGATGGCGGCGTCGGAGGAGAAGACGTCGGCTAGTCCCGTGATGCGGCCGGTCACCTTGCGGGACTTCACATCGACGACGGTGATCTCGGGTGCGCTGATGTGGTTGACGTAGGCGAGCTCGCCGTCGGGGCTCATCAGGACCTTCGACGGGCCGGCGCCGACGGTGACGCGTCCGGCGACACCACCGCGGTCGGCGTCGACGATGGTCACGGTGTCCCGGCCGCGGTCGGCGACCCAGAACTCGCCGCCGTCGGCGGTGAACGCGCCCTCGTGCGCGGCGCGGCCGGCGTCGGTGTGGCTGAGCACCTTGTTCGTGGCGGTGTCGATGATGTCGACGGTGTTGCTGGCCACGCTGACGACGCCCAGGCGCCGGCGGTCCGGGGAGTACCCGAGCCCGTGGACGCCCGAGTTGGAGAGGTACTGCGGGCTGAGCGTCGCGCCCAGCCGCTGGTCGCCGAGACGGATGGTGCCCAGCGTCCTGCCGGCGGCCGGGTCGATGACCGTGACCGTGTTGGAACTCTGGTCGGCCGTGTAGACCCGGTCCCGGCCCGAGAGCGGCGCCGGGTCCGCCGCCTTGACGGCCGCTACCGGACGGGCCCCGTGCGGCGATGCGGCGGGCGATCCGCCGGCCGCGGCGGTGACGCCGAAGACGGCGGCTCCCGCGGTCGCCAGCACCGTGGCCGCGCCGATGGCGTGTCTGACTGAGAACACGGATGAACCTCCATGAAAGGGATCTGTGCCGGATGGCAGGGCGGGGCAGCACACGGCGGGGCGCCGTGCGCGGAAGATGATGGGCAGGCCGGAGCAGACCCGCTGACTCGGTCGCGGGTCTCCGGGGAGTCCGGTCAGTCGGGCGTGCGCGACGGAGACGTCACGGGCAGCCGTGCGACCATGCGTCCGCTCTCGTCCTGGACGAGCAGTGTGGTGATCTGCGACCGGAGCATCGCCGTCACCATGCGGGTGCGCATGGGCGTGCCGCCGCTGCCCGCCCGCACGGTTCCGGCCGACTGGCGCCTGCCTTGGGCGTCACCGGTCAGCAGGTGGTAGGTCTGTCCGGGTCGGAGCCCGGACAGGGACACCGGGACCTCCGTACCCCAGCTGTGCTCGACCATCGGCTCCGGCCGGGACAGGGTGACCGCCGCGGCGGGCGGCCTGCCGTGGCCGTCACCGGGGAGCACGGTCGTCAGCACCGCGCAGGCGGCGAGGACCAGCCCGGCGGCCGCGGCCGCGACCCGCCGCCGCACGCGCCTCGGCGCCCCTGGCTGCGGCTCCCGGACGTCGACGTCGAGGACGACGGGCTCGGCGCGTTCGAAGGTCCTGATCAGCCGGCGCACCCCTTCCGCCTCGGCGGAGCAGCCGGCGCACCACCCGAGATGGCGGGCCAGCGGGGCGGGCAGCGGCCGGTCCAGCAGGAGGAGTTCGGTGAGTTCGACGCGGATCGCGTGGCAGGAGGGACTCACGGAGCCAGCCATCCTTTCTCGTCCAGGATCCCGCGCAGGGCGCGCACTCCGTAGTAGAGGCGGCTGCGCACCGTGGACGCCGGGATGCCGAGGTCATCGGCGAGATCAGCGCACGTGCGTCCGAGGAGGTACACCTCCAGGACGACCTGGCGGTGCTCGGGTGACAGGCGGCGCAGCGCCTCGTCGAGCTCGATGCGCGTCAGCAGCTGGTCGAACGGGTCGCGCGGGTCGCGCTGCTGCTCGCCCGCGTCCGCCGGTGCGGCGAGCGGCACGCGCGCGGCCTTGTTCCGCCCGACATCGATCACGACGTTGCGGGCGATCGCGAACAGCCACGTCCGCAGGCTCGCGCGGCGGTGGTCGAAGGAGGCGGCGGACCGCCATGCCCTGACGAACGTCTCCTGGACGACGTCTTCGGCGAGCTGGCGGTCGGCGAGGGCGTTGCACGCGAAACCCAGCAGTTCCTGGCCGTGCCGGTCATAGGCGAGCCGTACGTCCTGCTCGCTGCGCAGGGAGGGAGGAGCCTCCTGCCGGGCGGCGGGCCGGCGGCCCAGCCTCCAGAGCTGGGCCACCCTTACACCCGCCCGCCGCATGCCGCCTGCCGGCTGCACTCCGCCATTGAGGAACACCCCTTCGCCGCACCGGCCGATATGTCACGGGGGATACGCGGACCCTAGAAGAGGTGTTGAAGACCGCGGATATGACCTGGGTCACATGCACGGTGGCCGTCGGGCCATGGATCAGCTGTAGCTGACGTTGTTCGGGCTGGGCTGGAGGGTGCCCTGGGTGAAGGTGCCGGGGCAGATGTCGCGCGGTCCGTTCTGCCAGGTCACCTCGGCGGGGAGCCAGGTGCCGGCCCACGAGACCGCCCAGCCGCCGGCGGACGGGCAGTCCGGGCTCGTGCCCCACTTCAGCCCGGCGTAGGCCGTCGCTCCAGGGCGCACGATGATCCTCATGCCGGCGTCCGGGTGGGCCTCGCGGGCGCCCTCCACAGGCGCGTAGTACGCGCCGCCCGCGCCGCCCTGCCCGAGCGGCGCCCAGCCCCTGGGGAGCAGGCAGCGCTGGTCCGACTTGTTGGACAGCGTCAGGATCGCCAGCACCTTCTCCTCGGAGTCGGACGGCTGCTCGTGCACCTCGGCGATCAGCTGCCGCGGCGTGCAGACGGCCGGGTCGCCGCCGCCCGCCTGCGGCGACGCGGGCTTCTCGCCGCCGTCGCCGGGGGAGGACGCGGAGCGGGGGACCGCCTGCCCGGTCTCGCCCGGGCTCGGTTCCAGGCCGCCCGCGTTGACGTCGATGCGGCACCCGGTGGCGGAGAGGGCGAGCATCAGCCCGGCCCCTGCCAGCGCGACGAGAGATCGGCGGCTTGTACTGTGCGTCATCTTCGGGTCCCCCACGTGAATCTTGCCTGGTCAGTGAGTGAGATGACCGAAATGTCGGATAGGTTCCAGTGGGTTTGGCCGGGGGCGGTTCCCCGATCCACTCGGCTGCCGCCCGCGGAACCGCGACGTTCGACGGGATCAGGCCTCGCCCCGGTACTCGACCGGGGTGAGGCCGTACCGCGCACGGAACGCCGCGTTGAAGGCACTGAGCGACCCGAAGCCCGAAGCGTGCGCGACGGAGCTGACGGTGCGGGCCGCCCAGGCGGGGTGCCGCAGTCTGCTCGCCGCTCGTTCGAGGCGGGCCTCCCTGATGACGGAGGCGGGACTGGTCGAGGCGCGTCGCAGCCCGTACTGGACCGAACGCAGTGACCAGCCCAGCCGCAGGGCCAGCTCGCCCGGGCCGAAGGCGGCGTCGTCGCAGTACTGGCGGGCGACCGCGCGCGCCTGGAGGAGCACGTCGTCCTCCGTGCTCGCCGTGCCGCGGGACAGCAGCCCGACGGCGGACTCCACGATGGACGCGAACGACGACCGGTCCAGCGTCGACGCCTGGGTGGAGGCTTCCCGCAGCATCGTGCGGAAGACCGCGCCCGCGCCGTGGCCGAGCTCCCACAGGACCAGGCCCGCCGAGACGGGCGCGGTCCAGAGACGGACAGGGCAGGACAGGATCAGGGCGCGCGCGTACCCGTCCTGTTCGAGCCGGAAGCCCAGCCTCATCGAGACCGCGGCGGCGGTCCCGGGCCCGATCCGGGTATGGCCCTCGCGGCCGACGACGCTGATCGAACCGGACGTCGGCAGCACGATCCGCAGGCTGTCGGCGCCGTCGCCGTCGTATCCGCTGGGCAGGCGCTCGTACGCGATCGCCGTCGACCAGAAGTCGACGAGTTGCAGGTCCCCCTGGCGCTGCACGCGGGTGCCGCCCGCGAAGCGGTCGGCGTCCCGGAAACCGAAGTCCAGCCGCCCGTGGTTCTGCGTCACGTGGTCACGCCAGAACGCGACGCGGCTCGCGCGCGGGACGGCGTCGGTGTCCGCTTCCGCTGTGACGTATCCCGGCGGGCCCATCGCTACCTCCCGGCCCGCGGCCTGCGCGCTGCCGTCAGCCGGTTGCGCGGAGCCGTAAGACCTGCTCAGGGCCACATTACTAACGTCCAACGCATGGCGGTAGCTCGGCGACAAGGCCGGGGACGGTCCCACCGCCCCACTGGACGGGAGTTGATCCACATGCGGTACGTCGAGGCCGACGGCGCCCGGCTCGCCTACGACGACAACGGCCCCGCCGATGGCGAGGTCTTCCTGCTCAGCCACTCGCTGTTCTTCGACAGCGCGATGTTCGAGCCGCTGGTGCGGATGCTCACCGGTGCGGGCTACCGCACCATCGCCTTCGACCACCGCGGCCAGGGCGCCAGCTCCCCCGCGGCCTCGATCGGCGAACTGTCGATGGACGCGCTGGCCGAGGACGCCGCCGCGCTGATCCGTGCGCTCGGCGTCGGCCCGGTGCACGCCGTGGGCAACTCGATGGGCGGGTTCGTCACGCTCCGGCTGGCCGCGCGCCATCCCCAACTGGTGCGCACGGTGGCCGCGCTCGGCTCCTCGTGCGAGGAGGAGTACAAGCTCGCCGAGTTCGCCCCCCTCGTCGAGAGCCTCGGAGAGGAGGGCGGGGCGGCCCGGGCGATCGACACGCTCCTCTACATCATGTTCGGCGATGCCAGCCTGGCCGCGGGCGGTCCGCTGATCGAGCGGTGGCGGGCGTCGATGGCGGCCCTCAAGCCGACGATCCGTGACTGCGCGTGGCAGGTCGTCCACCGCGGCCGCCTCGTCGAGGAGCTCGCCGGGTGCCGGGTGCCGGTCCTGGCGATCGCGGGCGAGGAGGACCACGCCTACCCGCAGCCGATCTCCGGCCGCAACATCGCCGAGGCGGCCGGCGGCCGGGACGAGACGGTCCGGGCCGCGGGGCACTCGGTGGCGCTGGAGAAGCCCGACGAGGTCGCCCGGCTGCTGATCGCGCACGCCGAGGGCGCGGCCTGAGCGACCGCGGGGCCGGAAGCAGCAATCCGGGTCGAGGTTCATCTCGACCCGGATTGGGCGGCGTCCTCCGATCGGTGGCCGACGGCGGGCCACCGCGCACCCGGACATGGAGGGGTCAGGCGGGCGGCATCAGGTCGCTCTCGCTGACGGTGTACGTCAGCGGGGGATAGACGAAGTCCGTTTCGTTGTTCTCGCGGCGCCGTAGCCGGTAGAACTCGCGCCTCTGCTCGTCGTCGGCCAACGTGAGGCGCGCACCCTGCGGGAGGAACGCGTGTCCGTCGCGGAACCGGACGAAGGTCTTCGACGTGCGAAAGGTTACGCCCAACCATTGGTTGTCCGTCGCCTGGGCAGGCGTGTTCAGCACGATCTTGTGCTTGAGCCGCCGGTTCGAACCGACAGAGAACGCGACGACGCTGTTGTGGCCGAGGGGGATCTCGAACTTCTCGCCGTCGGACTCCTTCGATTCGAAGATCAGCTTCCTCGGCGGGTCCGCTTCGGGACGTTCGTAGCAGGAGAAGACGGCGATGAACGATCCGTCGGCCAGATCGAGGGCCTGGTCGGAATGGCCGCCCATGGTCTTGTACGCGTTCGTGTAGCTCTCGATGAGAGCGTTGTTGAAGCCGACCGGAAGTGCCGCGCGTTCTCGGATTCGTTGCGCCAGCCGTTCGTGCACCGCCCGGAAACGCTGTGTCGGGTTGTCGTATCGAGTGGTGGTGCGTACGAGAGGCACGCCCTCCGCCTCGTCCACCTTGGTGAGCGTCGCGCCGCGCCGGCCTTTTCCGACATCTTCCAGGCGTGCCGACGCGGACAGCTCCGCGAAGAGATCATCCTCGGTCGCCAAGGTGTACGAGAGGATCTCGTCCGAGATCCTAGATCCGGGGGGCAACGTAGTCTCCCTGGTTCATGCTGAAGAGGAACTCGTCGCCGTAATCGATGAAGGACGAGGTCCTGTTCTCCTCGGCGTAAAGCCTGCGCAGCTCGTCCATGCCCGCCGGTGTGGGCGGCTCCAGCTTCACCAGCCCTTCGCCCGCTTTGAGGAACGTTTGGCCGTTCTTGTGGACGGCTTCGGCGCTCGAACAGCGCACCACGTATCCAAGGCGGGTCGGGAGCAGTTCGGCGTCCAATCCCGAGGGGCGGACCTCGTGCGTGTACAGGCGATTGGTGGACAGCGGCATGAGGAACACGGAGCCGGGATAGAGCGTCAGGCTGAACTGCGAGGGGAGCGCGGCCTCGTCGCGTCCTTCGGTCGGCTCTTTGAGGCGGAAGTTGAGCCTGGTCAGCCCACTGGCACCCTTCACGCCGTAGTCGAAGGCGTCTTCGGGCAGGGGGTGCAGCTCGTCCAGCCGGTCATAGAACGTGCAGAAGGCCATGATGCCGTTGACCGGCATGTCCTTGGTCTTGTCGGCATGCGCCGAGATCTTGGCCTTGGATTGCTTGCGCTCGGTCGTGGCGGGGGTGTTGTGGTAGATCTGAGCGAGGACGTGATTCAGCGGCGCCTGGTTCCGGAAGACGGCGGCCGCCTCCCGGTTCAGAGCCTCGACGATGTGCGTGTCGGTCGGGCGAAAGCCCTCGGTCGGCCCCGAGAGATTGGTGGAGCACCGGAGCAGGCGGAAATGCAGCTCGTCGCCTTCACGGGTGACGGGCGTCAGATAGATTCCGCTGCGACGGGCTGTCCCGGGCTTGGTGGACTCCGTCAGCGACTGGAACGCGTGCTCCGTGGAGATCCGCCCGAAGTGATCGGCTCCGGGGTCGAAGAAGCGGCGGTAGTAAACGCCGGCGCCATGCACGCGGATGGGAACTCGGCCGAGGCCGATGACGGTCCAGAGCTCGTCGATGCCCTCATCGCAACCGCGCGACAGCTCCCGGATGACGAACACCCGGGCCGCCGCACGCAGTCGGCGGGCGCTGATCCCTGACACGTCGCCGCACAAGTAGACCGTCTTCTGAGCGAGGTCGGGCGAACCGGAATCGAGGTCCTCCGGTGTGATCGGGGACCCGAAGAAATCCCTGATCGAGCCATTGCCTTGAAGCGTCGAAGGTGCGACCAGAACGTTGCTCGCATCATCGATGCAGGCCTCTGTCAGCTCTGTCGTGTGCATTGAACAGCACCTGCCATTCGCCCTCTGAGGCGCGAACCCGCAGAGTCGCCGGATGCCCGCCGATCCGTCCGGCCCATACCGTGAACTTCCGTACGGTAGAGAATGTTAGTCGGGATCACCGGCGCGAGTGGTTTCAGCGGCGTACGAGGCCGAAGAACTCCGCGACCGCCTCGGCGGTGTTCAGGCTGGAGGTTCGGCCCATGACGCGTGGGGCGGGCCGCACGCCGGGGACCGTGTGGCCCCCGGCGTGCACCGTGTAGAGCGAGACCGGTGGCGTGCCGGCTTGCCGGTAGTCCGTGGCGGTGACCGAGGTGGTTCGCGATCCGGTATGGGATCGGACACTGTGCGGCAGCTTCCGCGTCCCGGGCGGCCGGTCGATCGAGTTGCGGGCCGCGAAGTAGGCCGCGGTCTGCGGTGCCGACAGGAACCGCCCGCCGGTGTGGAACATCCACCGGGCCAATCGGTGCATCCTTCCACCGATCATTCCGCCGCCGTAGGGAACGAGCCGGTCGTCCGTCCCGTGGATCAGCAGCATCGGGAGCGGGGCGGCGGGCACGGCGCCGAGCAGGAAGTTCTCCGGCGCCGGCTGGGTGGCAGCGATGACGGTCGCGCCGGCCAGCAGGCCGGGCTCTTGGTGGACGAGCCGGATCACCATCCCGCCCCCGTTGGAGAACCCGACCGCCTGGACCTTCGAGCGGTCGATGCGGTGACTGCCTTCCAGCGCGCCGACCATGGCCGTGGCGAAGGCCACGTCGTCGACGTCCTCGACGCGTGCGCCGACACTGCTGTCGGCGCACGCGTCGTTCCATTGGCCCTTGTAACCGTCGAGGTAGGCGACCACGGCCCCTGCCGCGGTGGCCAGTGAGTCGAAGGAACCGCCGGAGAAGGCGCGGAACTTGCCGCCGCTCTGCCCGGAGCCATGGAAGACGAGGACGAGCGGGCCGCCGGGGATCGCGTCGGGAGGCGCGACCAGCGTGTAACTGCGGCGGCGCCCGGCAACATCGACGCCGCCGCGTGTGATGCGCACGTGGGGCACTGCCGTTCCCCTCAGTGTCGGGCCGTGCGGTTGCCGGCGTTCGGGACGAGGCGGTGGCGGTCGCGCCACGCGCGTTCCCATTGCCGGGTCATCTGGGGGTAGACGATGAGGTACCGGAACGGCTTGATGCAGGCCATGTACAAGCGCCCGAACGTTCCGTTGGGCTTGACGAGTGCGGCCATGCGCAACTCGTAGTCGCCGTTGTCGGCCTGCACCCATCCGAGGTGGCAGACCGTATGCACGGTCTTGTTCGCCAACTCCATGGCGTACTCGTCGTCGAGGATGTACAGCCGTTTGAAAGGAGTGCCGGGGACGGCGTGGCCGTCCCCGGCGGCGGGAAGGTCGGGCGGGAGGACCTCCCGCAGCGAGCGGACCCGCGTACCCAGGCTCTGCTTGGGCTTGTCCCAGCCGAGCAGGGCGCCGAGCTTCCAGCGGGCCGCGAACAGGGCCCGCACCGCGAGACCAGAGTTCGCGGGTCCGGCGAGCGCCTCGAGCGCGTCGAGCATCACGGGGAAGTCGTCCGGGCCGGCGCCTGGAGTGCGATACCGCCACACGTCCTCCACCCGGAAACCGGGGGTGAGTTCGTGGATCCGCCACGGGCGTGAGGTGTGTTCGGTGTGCGGGAGTCGTGGCGACATGGTCTCCTCCTCGAGGCCAAGTATACGCTGGCGTATAAAACGAGCCTAAGTTGATTTATACGGTGGCGTATAGATCATCCTCGAATGAAGTGGATCACATATGGGAACCGTTCGCACGCCACGGGGCGCGTGGATCGAGGAAGGGTTGCGGGCGCTGGCCGCCGGCGGGCCCGACGCCGTGCGCGTCGAGGCCATCGCCAAGAGGCTCGGCGTGACCAAGGGCGGGTTCTACGGGTACTTCGCCGACAGGAACGCGCTGTTGGAGGCGATGCTGGACGTCTGGGAGCGTGAGAGCGTCGACGACGTCCTGGCACGCGTGGCACACGAGGACGGCGATGCACGGGCCAAGATCAGACTCGCCGGCCGGTTGACGCTTTCAGGCGACCGCCTGCTGCCGATCGACCTGGCCGTCAGGGACTGGGCGCGACGTGACGAGGCGGTCTCCGAACGCTTGCGCCGCGTCGACAACCAGCGCATCGCCCTGGCACGCGAGTTGATCGGCACCTTCTGCTCGGACCCCGACGAGATCGAGGCCCGCAGCCTCCTGGCCTTCTGTCTGGCCATAGGCAGCCGGTTCCTCGCCGCCGACCACCCCGGCCGCACCCGGGCCGACGTCCGCGCCCGCGCCTCCGACCTCGTGTTGATGGACTCCTGGACCGGTGGGCGGGCCGTGCCTACGATTCCGGAGTGGTCGCCTATGACGTCTTCCTCGCCGACTGCCCGGCCCGCACCACGCTCGACCTGATCGCCGATACCTGGTCGGTGGTCGTCGTGGTCGCTTTGGGCCGCGGCCCGGCCCGCTACACCGAACTGCGTGAGAACGTCGGCGGCATCAGCAAGAAGATGCTGACTCAGACGCTGCGTCGACTCGGCGAAAACGGCCTCGTCGAGCGGCGCGCACTGCGGACGGCTCCGCCCGGCACCGAGTACCGCCTCACCGAGCTGGGCCGCAGCCTTCTCGAACCGCTGGCTGCGCTGTCCCGGTGGGCCGAGGACAACACCGGTGCCCTGCTCGAGGCCCGCGCAGCCGCCTCCGCGTAGGGAACCAGCTGGTTCCCCACGGCCTTCTAGCGTCTTCGGACAGAACCTCGAACCTCACAGGAGGACTGTCATGAAGATCGGTGTGCTCGGGGCCGGGATGATGACCGAAGCGCTGGCGGCCGGCTGGGTATCGGCCGGACACGACGTGCTCATCGGCGGCCGCACGCCCGAGAAGGCCGCCGACCTCGCAGAACGTATCGGCGCCCGCGCCGGAACGCTGCGCGAGGCCGCCGAGTTCGGCGACGCCGTCCTGATCGCCGTCCGCCTCGCCGGGGTGGAGGAGACCCTGCGCGCGGCCGGCGCCCCCGAAGGCTCACTCGCCGGCAAGACGGTGATCGACTGCGGTAACGCGGTCGACGTCTCCGACTTCTCGCAGGTCACCTACGAGGGCGGTGCCTCGATGGCCGAGGAGGTGGCCCGGCTGTCCCCCGGCGCCCACGTCATCAAGGCCTTCAACCAGGCGCATGCCGCCGTATGGCGGATGCGGCCGCCGGTCTTCGACGACCGGCCTCTGGCCGTCCCCTTCGCCGGTGACGAGAATGGCAAGGCCACGGCACGTGCCCTGATCACGGACCTCGGCGCGGAGCCGCTGGACGCCGGCGACATCAGGCAGGCGCGCCACCTGGAGGCCATGGCGATCGTCGTCATCCGCCTGCTCTTCTCCGGCTACGACCCGCTGTCCGTCTTCGCGTTCACCAGCCCGGGCCGCACCGGCGAATGAATCGTTGCCGGCATTCACCATCGGTGGTGGATTTGTGGGCGGATCAGTTGGTCGTAGACCTCCTGTACGGCCCTGTGCGTGTCCTGATCCAGTGGGGCCAGTGCCGCCGCGGCGGCGTTGCCGTGCGCCTGCCGGGCGTTGCGGGCACCCGGGATGACGACGCTGACCGCTTCCTGGTCGATGATCCAGCGCAGCGCGAACTGAGCCAGAGACGTCCCCTGGGGCACCAGCGGACGCAGGCGCTCCACCGCTTCCAGACCGGTGGTGAAATCCACGCCGGAGAAGGTTTCACCGGCGTCGAAGACCTCGCCGTGCCGGTTGTAGGAGCGGTGGTCGTCGGCGCCGAAGACCGTCGCGGCGGTGTACCGCCCCGAGAGCAGCCCGCTGGCGAGCGGGACGCGCGCGATGACGCCGACCCCTGCCCTGGCTGCGGCCGGCAGCACCCGCTCCAGCGGTTTCATGCGGAAGGCGTTCAGGACGATCTGGACCGTGGCCAGACCGGGGCGGGCGATGGCGGCCAGCGCCTGCTCGCAGGTGCGGACGCTGACTCCATAGGCCGCGATGGCCTGGTCGGCGACCAGGGCGTCGAGGGCGTCGAACACCTCGTCGCAGGCGTACACGGGATCTGGGGGGCAGTGCAGTTGGACCAGGTCGAGCCGTTCGACCCCGAGGTTGCGGCGCGAGCGGTCGGTCCATGCGCGGAAGTTGGCGGCGTTGTAGTTCTCAGGTTCCTGGGGCAGCCTTCGGCCCATCTTCGTGGCCACGGTCGGTTTCCGGGCTCCCGTCCGCGCGCACCACCGCAGGAACTCGCCGATGATCTGCTCGCTGCGCCCGTCCCCGTACTCGTCGGCGGTGTCGACGAAGTCCACTCCCGACTCCAGCGCCGAGTGCAGCGTGCCGAGGGCCTCGGACTCCTCCAGCCGCCCCCAGTCGGCTCCGAGCTGCCAGGCTCCGAGCCCGATCACTCCGACCCGCCTTCCGGTGCGCCCCAACATCCTGGCTTCCATGATCTTGACCTCTCTGGTCGCTGTCGTTGCGTCCTCGTCCTGCGGCGTAGCTCAGAGCCGAGGGGCACCGGTGGCCGGCATCACCAGGGAGCGCGGTGGCGTGGTCGCGGTGATGAACAGGCGGTGGTCCGGATACGGGTGAGCTTGTCGGGGTTGAGGACACCGAAGATGGCGTGGATGCGTCCGGCACGGACGTCGAAGGTCGCCAGCTGCCGCTGCCCGCCGATCACGGTCCAGATCGCCGGTTCGCCGTTGGCCTGGGTCAGGTGGACCTCCTGCAGTGGGAAGCGGGACAGCAGCCCGATCACGAACGCCAGCACGTCGTCGCGTCCGGTGATCGGGCGCAGAGCGGCACGGACCTTTCCGCCGCCGTCGTTGTAGGCGATCGCGTCCTCGGCCAGCAGCTCCGTCAGGGCGGCCAGATCGCCGTCCCGCGCCGCGGCCAGGAACCGGGTGAGGAGTTCGGCGTGATCGGAGGGTTCGGCGGTGAACCGTTCGGAATCCCTGGCCAGGTAGGCGACCGCGCGGTGGTGCCACTGCCTGCAGGTCGCGGCGGGACTGCCGAGGATCTCGGCGACCTGGTCATAGGGCAGGTCGAAGGCCTCGCGCAGTACGAACACCGCCCGTTCGGGCGGTGACAGCCGTTCCATCATGTGCAGCGTCGCGTAGGAGAGCGTGTCACGCATTTCGGCGGTCTCCAGCGGTCCGAACGCCTGGCCGTCCACCGGTTCGGGGAGCCATGGTCCGGTGTAGGCCTCGCGGGTCGCCCGCGCCGAACGCAGCTGGTCGAGGGCGAGGCGGGACACCACCGTCACCAGGTACGAGCGTGGCTCGCGGATCTGGGAACGGTCGGTTCGCAGCCAGCGCAGAAAGGCCTCCTGCACCACGTCCTCGGCATCCCACATGCTGCCCAGCAGCCGGTACGCCAGGCCCAGCAGCAGCCGCCGGTGTTCTTCGAAGGTCTCATCCACCTCGTACTCCCTCCTTGGTCGGCGGCTCGGCCGTCGAGGGCTTTCACGGGCCGGCGATGGAGCCGCCGCGACGGTCACCGCGACGCGCCCGTTCCGCCGGCGAATCGGCCGGCGATCCAGGTGAGGATGTCGGGCATGGCGCCGTCGTCGATACCGACGGTCTGACCGGGGTAGGTGTCGTGCTCCAGCCCGGGGTAGGTGCGGTAGTCGACCCTGGAGCCGGTATGGCGGAGCGCCGCGGCGACGTCGTCGGTCATCCATGCGGGTACGACGCTGTCGGCTCGGCCTTGGAGCAGCAGGACCGGCCCGGCCACGCGCCGGGTGCCGGTGCTGTTGGCCTTCAGGAAGCGGGCGAAGCGCGGCTCGGTCAACGCGCCGGGACGCACCAGCTCCGGCCCGGTCAAGTCGCGGAAGACGGCGCTCACTACGCCCAGGCAGCCGGAACGGGTGGCCTCGAGGCGATCGAGCGCCTCGGCGGTGAGCAGCCGCCGGGGTTGGATCATGGGATCGTTCACGGACGCGCCGGAGGCGATCAGGGCGATGAAGCCGCCCAGCCCGGGCCGGGCGGCGGCATGCCCGGCGATCCTGCTCAGGTTCGCGGCGGGTGAGGTCACCACCGCGCCGCGGTAGCCCCCCACGGGGCGCCACATCTGGCGTTCGGCGACGGCGAGCGCGGCGGCGCCGCCCTGGGAGTGCCCCCAGAGGACCCAACCGCGTGAAAGTGCCGGCACGGCGGCGCGGGCGGCCCGCAGTGCGTACACGACGTCGTTGGCGGCGGCCGTCTTGTCGCCGAGTGCGTGCGCGCCGTCGGTTCCAAGCCCGGCATAGTCGGGTGCGACGACGGCATAGCCCCGCGCCAGGAAACGCGCCATCTGGTCGCCGTGGTAGAGGTCCCTCATCAAGGTCGGGGCGCAGTCACGGGCCATACCGCTGGTGCCGTGGGCGTCCAGTACGACCGGCCAGCCGCCTTGCGGGGAAGTGCCGGACGGGGTCAGCACGACGGCGGCCGCGGCGACGTCCCGGCCTCTGGAGGTGCGAGAGTGGTACAGCAGACGGGTGGCGCGGGTCCCGGCGGGCACGGTGTAGCCGGTTGTGACCTGTCGCCGGATGATGGTTCCGGCCGGTGCCTGCGGCAGCGGGCTGGGCACGTCGTAGAAGGCGGTTCGAGGTAGGGCGTTGGCGCGCTGCTGCACCCAGGCGGCCTGGCACCAGTCGTCACAGACCGCGTCGGCGTGGACCGGGGTGACGATCGCGGCCGCCGACGCGAGGGCGGCCAGGGGGACGAGCAGCGCACTCGGCACAGCCTTCATCACCGGTTTCCTCGGATCGACGTCGAGGCGGACGCCCGGGCCGTTCCGCCGCCGTGTTCGGCGGCGAACCCCTCGGTCACCGACGGATGACGAGGGCGCCAGTCCAGGCGCAGCCGGGCCCGGGTGTTGGCGGCGCCGCGCAGCCGGTTCATGAACGCCACGCCCCAGGTCCCGACCGCCGGCCGGGCCAGGGCGGCGGGCGCCTTCTTCGGTGCCGGGGCGCCGAGGACGGCGGCCATCTCGGGCAGCCATCGGTGCAACGGCACGGGCTGGTCGTCGACGATGTTCACCACGCCGGCGACCTCGGGCTTGTCCAACGCGGCGGCCACGGCGGTCGCCACGTCGTCGGCGTGGATGAAGGAGAACACCGCGTTCCCGCCGCCGACCAGCGGCACCTTCCCGGCCCGCACCTGCCGGACGAACGATCCGTCCGCGGCGTAGATGGAGCCGGGCCCGTACAGGTGTCCCAGCCGCAGCACCAGCCCGTCCGCCCGAGTGGTCTGGAGTTCCAGCTCGTCCAGCGCATCCAGTACCGGCACGAACTGCTTGGGAGTGCCCGTCCGCCACAGCGGGGCGTCCTCGTCGGCCGGGCCCTCGCCGGGCTGGTAGCCGTAGGCCAACCCCTGGCTGATGATCCGGGCTCCGGGAGCCGCCTCGATCAGGTTCCGGGTGCCCTCGATGCGCAGCCGGTTTGTGGGGCCGAAGTCCCGCGCCAGGTGCCTGGGATCGATCTCGGCCGGGATCGCGGTGAGCAGGTTCACCACCGCCTCCGGCGCCGCTCGCCGGACCGCCCGCCGCATCCGGTCCCGGTCCAGCGCATCGGCGACCACCACCCGTGCACCCGCCGCCTCCAGGGCGGCGGTGTCGCTTCCCGGCCGGGCCAGACCCAGCACCTCGTGCCCCACGGCGGTCAGCAGCGGAACCAACCGGCTGCCGATCACCCCGGTGGCTCCCGCGATGAGAACCCGCATGATCACTCCCTTGTCCGTCCCGGCGGACGCCGGGCTGCCGTACTCACGGCGAACAGACGGGCCGGCCTGCCTCGGCGTGACAGTCGAGAGAGTGATCCCGATCACAGGCGGGGGCCGCAAGGCAGGCGCCCACCGTGCCGGTGCCGGCGCCCACCGGTCGCCGGCGGATCATCCTGCGCCGCGTTCCGCGCGCCCGGTGGCGGCGGTTGAGCCGGACGGGCCGGGCGTGGTGAAGGCGTGCAGGAGGTCGAGGAGTGCGGCCTTGAGTTCGGCGTGGGTGAGGGCCAGGGCGCCCGCGCCGGCGAGATGGTCGAAGATCAGGCCGTCGAGGTAGGCCACCAGCAGCGGGGCCTGGACTGCCGGGGCGGGGGCGCCGATGGCGGTGAGCATCGCTTCGGCCAGTTGTCGGGACCGTGCTCCCGCCCTGACGAGCACGGTGCGGAGCTCGGGCCTGCGGGTGGCCTCCAGGGCGAGTTCGTAGCGGGCCAGCATCCGCTCGCGTCCGGCCGTGGTCCAGTGCTCGACCAGGTGGGCCGCCGCCTCGGCCACCCCTTCGTGCCCCGGCGCGTCCGCGCCTGACAGTGCGGGCCGGGCGGTGAGCTCGGCGGTGTCCACCTGTTCGAGCCGCTCGACCGCCGCCTGTAGCAGCGCCTGGCGGGTTCTGAAGTAGTAGGAGCAGGAGCCTTCGGGCAGGCCCGCCGCCTTGTCGACCGCCCGGTGGGTGAGGCCCCGCATGCCGGCCTCGGCCAGGGTCGTGATGGCCGCGTCCGCGAGCTCCTCGCGCCTGGAGGGGGGCGATGTGTTCTCCGTCACTGTCTCTCCCGTTCCTCTCTACAAATGTAGAGTAGCTGATGTCCGCTACAGGTGTAGAGAGAGGGGTAGGCGATGGGTGAGCAGCGCACGGCGATCGTCGTCGGCGGCGGCATCGGCGGGCTGGCGGCGGCCGTCGCCCTGTCCGGCCGGGGTTGGCGCGTCGAAATCCTGGAGCGGGCGCCTGAGTTCCGCGAGGTCGGCGCCGGGTTGTCGGTGTGGTCCAACGGCGTGCGCGCCCTGGCCGCGCTCGGCGTCGGGGAGCAGGTCAGGACGCGGGCCATGAGCGAGACGCAGGCGGGCATCCGCGATTCGTCGGGCAAGTGGCTGTCGCGCACCGACACCGAGGAGATGACCCGCCGCTACGGCCCGCTCGTCATGATCCACCGCGCCGACCTCCTGGCGCTGTTGCACGAAGCGGCGTCCGGCGCCGCCCTGCGAACCGGGGTCACGGTCAGGGGAGTACGGGCCGCCGGGCGGCACGTCGAGGTCGCGCACGACTCCGGCGTCGCCCGCGCCGACCTGGTCGTCGGAGCCGACGGCATCCGCAGCGCCGTCCGCCGTTCACTGTGGCCGCAGGCCCCCGAACCGCGCTACGCCGGCTACACCGCCTGGCGGCTGCTCGTCGACCCCGGCGCACGGCTGCGCGCGGGTGGCGAGAGCTGGGGCCGCGGCGAACGGATGGGGCTGGCCCCGCTGCCCGACGGGCGGATCTACATGTTCGGCGTCGCCGGCACGCCGGCGGGTGAGCGCAGCCCGGACGGGGAGCTGGCCGAGCTGCGGCGCCGCTTCGCGGGCTGGCACGATCCGATCCCGGCGCTGCTGGACCAGGCGGACGAGGACGCCGTGATGCGAAACGATCTGTACGAACTGCCGCCCTTGAAGACCTTCGTCTCCGGCCGGACCGCCCTGCTCGGCGACGCCGCCCACGCGATGACCCCCGACCTCGGACAGGGCGCCTGCCAGGCACTCGAGGACGCCGTCACACTCGCGGCCCTCCTGGACCGCCACCCGACGGTCGAGGCCGCGCTGGACGCCTACGACCGGGAACGCCGCCCGCGCAGCCAGATGATCGCCCGACGCTCGCGCCGCGTCGGCGCCGTCGCCCAATGGAGCCGCCGCCCCGCGGTCGCCCTGCGCAACCGGGTCATGGGCCTGACCCCACCGAGTGCGATGCTCCGCTCCCTCGCCCCCGTCCTGGACTGGCGTCCCACCAGTTGAACGGGGTGCCGCTCGGCGCGGCGACGGCGAATGGCCGGCGTCACTCGTCCGAACCGTCGACAACAGCGTTCAAGTCATCCACCTCGGTCTCACCTGACTTCCAGAAGCGCCGCAGCGGTCCGCAGCAGTACCACACCAGGAAGCCGGCCACCGCGCACATGACACCGGCCATCGGCACGTCGCCTTTGCTGAGCAGGACGATCCCCCCGATGGCCATGGCCAGCGTCATTGGCACCAAGAGGACCAAGGCGAGCACGGCCCCGAACCGCCGCATGCTGTGCAGGGTGTCTTCGGCGGCGCCCCGCACCGCCTGTCTGACTGCGTGATCCGCATGCGCGGAGGGCGGGGACGCGTCGGGGTATCGCATCCCGCCGTCCCGGGGAGCGGACGGAGGCGCAGGGGCCTCGGGCAGCCCCTGCGGACGCAGGGATTCGTCGGGGCCCGGAGTGTCGAGCGCAGGCCGAGCAGGCGGGTCCGGCTGGGCAGCGGCCGGTACCCGCGAGGGACTGGCCTTACCCAGCAAGGCGCGGAAGCCCTTCCAGGTGAAGGACGCCGCGCCGAACCACAGAGCCAGTTTCCCCAACAGATCCGGCCACCAGAACCAGGCCACCAGGGCACAGAGCCCGGCCAGCCCGAAGAGTGCAAGGCCGAGAGATATCCGGTCTTTTGCCATGTATTCCACTCCAGGACATCAGGAGTCTCCCAGTTGGGACGTACGGCGGCTGCCCGCAGTTCCGCCGACCGACGAGTTCGTGTGCGCGGGCGTTCTGGCGCCGTCGAACCCCGTGCACAGTTGCTGGCGTATGCCGGCCTTTGGGTAATGCGGTGGAGGTCTTTAGTTTAAATGTGCATCTAAAGGATGATTTCCAGGATCTTGCCGTAGTGTTATTCGAATCCGTTTCGCCGCATGTGAGGATCGGCGTTGACGAAAAGGGGAAATTCCGGCTCGATGAGATGATCGGCGGCGGGCGGATGTACGAGACCGAGCGGCACGAGCGCACTGTGGGAAAGGCTCCCCCGGCGGGCGGGTACGAGCGCTACGTGGGAGGGGGCCCCGAGGTCGAGCGGGTGCTCTTCGAGAAGCTCGCCCGCGACATCATGCGGGTCCAGTTGAAGATCAAGAAGCGCGGCGGCGCGGCGGGGATCGAGCGCGCCTTCCACGCCAAGGCGATCCTCGGTGTCGAGAACGCCAGGCTGACGTTCCGTCCCGATCTTCCCGACGACCTGTGCGCCGGCTTCGCGCGGCCCGGCGCCTCCTACCCGGTCGTCGTCAGGCTGTCCAACGCGGGCGGCGCGCGGCAACCGGACTTCGCGCCGGACCTGCGCGGTGCGGCACTGCGGATCCAGGCGGGCCCCGACGAGGCCCATGACCTCCTCATGACGAACTACCCGGTCTCGCACGCGCGGAACGCGCGCGAGTTCGTCGCGTTCGCGCAGGCGATGGCGGGCGCGAACACCCGTCTGCGCAAGGGCGTGGCGCTGTTCGTGAAGTTGCCCGTGGCGGTGGGATGGTCCACCGCCACGCGCATGCGGCGGAACGTGACCGCGGGCGTCCGGCACAGGGTGCGGAGCCTCGCGATGGAGACGTACTGGAGCCGCGGTGCGATCCTGTGGGGCGACGCCGGACCGGTGCGCTACCGGCTCCGGCCCTCCGCGGGAGCGGCGCCGGCGCCTCCACCGTCGCAGACCGATCCCGACTACCTGACGCGCGAGATCTCGGCACGGCTGGCCGGGGCGGACATCAGCTTCGAACTGGCCGTGCAGCGTTACGTGGACCCCCGGCGGACGCCCATCGAGGACGGCGCCGCCGACTGGGCGGACGAAGACGCACCGCCCGTCGTGGTGGGGACGCTGACGATCCCGAGGCAGGACCTCGACACCGCGGACGCGCGCACCATCGCGGCCCGGGTCGACGAGCTCGCGTTCGACCCCTGGAACACCACGGACGAGTTCCGGCCGCTCGGCAACATGAACCGTGCCCGCAAGGCCGTGTACGAGGCGTCCAGCGCCCATCGCCGGGGGCTTCGGTTCAGCACGCCGACCCCGAAGCGCAACGCCGTCGCCGCGGGGCTCCTCCAGGCCGGCTTCCGCGTGCTCAACAAGCGCGTTCCCTGGCACAGGCTGCCCACGCCGGCGGGCCTCCTCAACCTCGAAGCCGTCCGGCAGGAGTTGCGCCGCCGCAACCTCATCGACGTCGAGGCCCGCGAGGCCCCTCCGGACGCTCACCCCGTGCCCCCGCCCGTCGATGAGCGAATGCGGGTCAGGCGCAGCTACGACGGCAGCTGCAACGACCTTTCGGCGCCGACGATGGGCGCCGTCGGCTCACCCTTCGGCCGCAATCTCGCCCCCGTCTACCAGCCGCATCTCTTCGACGAGCCCAACCCGGTGGCCGTCAGCAGGGAACTGCTCCACCGCAGGTCCTTCATCCCGGCACGGTCGCTGAACATCATCGCCGCCGCGTGGATCCAGTTCCAGGTGCACGACTGGGTCGCGCACAAGCGGTACGCGAGCGGGACGAAGAACGTCGAGGTGCCGCTGCCTCCCGGCATGACATGGCGCAACAGCCCGGGCGGAGAGGCGGAGAACGTGATGCGCTTCGCGGACAACGAGGGCGTCCAGCCCGGCGGACCGGCGGCCGGGCAGCCGCCGATCCTGTTCTCCAACACCGCCTCCCACTGGTGGGACGGCTCGGAGGTCTACGGCGGCGACGAGACCATGGCGCGGTCCCTCCGAGAGCCGGACGGGGGCGCCGCCCTGCGCCTGGAGAACGGCCATCTGCCGAGCGGCGCGGACGGCATCCCGCTCACCGGCTTCAGGGAGAACTGGTGGCTCGGCCTCAGCGCCATGCACACCCTCTTCGCCCGCGAGCACAACACCGTGTGCGACGCCCTGCGGAGCGAGTACCCCCGCATGGACGAGGAGAGCATTTACCACACCGCGCGGCTCATCGTCTCCGCCCTCATCGCCAAGATCCACACCATCGAGTGGACCCCGGCCATCCTCGCCACCGACCTGATCGAGATCGGGCTGACGGCCAACTGGTCGGGCCCGCCGCGGAACTGGCTGACCCGGCTGGGGCTGTGGCTGGTCGACGAGCACGCGCTCACCGGCATCCCCGAGACGCTGCCGGACCACCACGGCACGCCCTACTCGCTCACCGAGGACTTCGTCACCGTCTACCGGATGCACCCGCTGATCCCGGACGACTTCGAGCTGGCCGGGCACGGATCCGGCCGGACGCTCCGCACCCTGGGCTTCACCGATCTCCAGGGCAGCGCCACCGAGGGTGTCATGCGCGACGTCGGGCTGACGGACTCTCTCTACTCGCTCGGCATCGCCAACCCGGGTGCCATCACCCTGTACAACTACCCGCGCGCACTGCAGGCGTTCGAACGGGACGGCGAGGTGATCGACCTGTCGGTCGTCGACCTCGTGCGCACCCGCCGGCGCGGGGTCCCCCGCTACAACGACTTCCGGACCGGCCTGCACAAGCCCCGCGTCCGGCGCTTCGAGGACGTGAGCACCGACCCGGAGACGGTGGCCCGGCTCCGGGACCTGTACCGGACGGTCGACGAGATCGACACCATGGTCGGCCTCTTCGCCGAGAATCCGCCCGAGGGCTTCGGCTT
The DNA here is from genome assembly GCF_040492135.1 of Actinomadura sp. NPDC000600. Lineage (NCBI taxonomy): Bacteria > Bacillati > Actinomycetota > Actinomycetes > Streptosporangiales > Thermomonosporaceae > Actinomadura > Actinomadura sp. NPDC000600. The sequence continues at coordinate 128,854 of NZ_JBEUPD010000009.1, read as the reverse complement.
CAGCGACACGGCCTTCCGCGTCTTCATCCTCATGGCAAGCCGCCGGCTGCAGAGCGACCGGTTCCTCACCGTCGACTTCCGGCCTGAGATCTACACGCCGCTCGGCATGGACTGGATCGAACGCAACGGCATGACGAGCGTCATCCTGCGCCACTGCCCCGAACTGGCCGCCGTCCTGCCCAGGACCGCCAGCGCGTTCGCGCCCTGGCGGCGGGCCGCCGCGGACGGGTCCGCGCCCGGCGTCCGGCACGGCTGAGAGGGAGAGCGACATGTCCGTGGATCACCTGACCGGTCACCGGGGCCTGGAGGCCCTCCGATCCCAGCCGGTGCTGGAGACCATCTGGAGGCGGCGGACCCACCGGGTCAGCCGGGGCGCCGACGTCCCCGCCGGTTCGATGAGCTACCGCTCCCCGCACCGGCCGATGCCGCTGGAGGAACTGGAGGAGGCGGTGCTGATCGCGCTCACCGGCTGCTCCGGCCTGACCATGCCGGACCGCCTGTTCGAGGACCCGCGGGACGGGACGTCGATCATGGCCAAGCCGAACCTCACCATGGCCGGGCGGACGGCGGGCAGCCCCGACAACGCGCAGGGCACCCACTTCTTCATGATCAATGACACCGGCACCTACTACCTGCGGAAGCTGCCGCCCGCCCCGGACCGGCCGTTCGACGCCGCCGCGCTGGTCGAGCGGGCGCGCGAGGCCAAGGTGAAGGTCCTGGACCACCGGCTGGACGTCGCGGAGGGCAAGCGCGACTTCCCGGCCTATCTGGATTCCAACCGCTTCCTGTCCAACATTCCGGGAACCACGGTCTTCCTGCCGGTCGTCGACCTCTCCCACCAGTACATCAACGCGCTGATGTATCTGCTCACCCAGCCGGACGGGGCCAGGCCCGTCATCCTCGACGACCGCAATTTCCACCGCCCGGCGGGCGTGCGGAAATGGGTGCGGAACGGCTTCCTGAACCCCGACATCAAACTGACGCTCGGCGCTCTGGGGCCGATGCGCACCCAGATCGAGGCCGACCTGCTCCTGCAGAACATGATGCTGGTCTCGGACGCGATGGGCCTCGGCGCCTGGATCCACGCCACGATCCACCCGCTCATCGCGCTGGGCGATCCGAAGTTCTCCCGCACCTACGGCCGGATGCTGGGATTCGACTTCGTCACGCCGCGCTTCCGTCCGGCCGATGTCCTGCGCTGGCACATTCCCCTGCCGAAGTACGCCTCAGCGCGTTCCCATCCGATCGGGCTGAGGGTCGGCGGAGAGCACCTCATCAAAGCCGCCTGCCCGCCCAACTACCCGTCCATGCGGAAGGCGGTCGACGCCGTCGTCGCGGCGAAGTTCGGACCGGACGGCGTCTACGCCGACAAGGACCTCTTCGCCCGCATCTACAAGGGCGACTACGGGCAGCGGTACCTGGCCGAGGCGAGCGCGTACGACCAGCGGGTGATCGACTGCGCGCGCGACGTCTGTACGTACATACACGACACGCACGGGCGGTTCCCGGCACATGCTGACGCCATTTACGTGCCCGGCGTATGGCTGCAAACGCACCATATCGAGGCCGAATACTACGAACGCTTCTTCAGGAACGGGACGACCGACGCGCACGCCCGGCATGCGGAGCGGTGGCACGGCACGCCAGGTGACGGGCGGCCCGCGTGAATCGGCGCGGGCGGCCCGCGGTCGCGGCCGGCTGACGGAAGGGGGACGGGGACGATGCGGGTCTACGAGGCCATCGTCGAATGCCTGGAGGACATCGGCGTCGGCGCCGCTTTCGGCGGTGCCGGGGAGAACGCCGCCGGTCTCATGCTGGCGCTGAAGCACTCGGATCGGATCAGGCCGGTCATCGCACGGCACGAGCAGGCCGCGTCCTTCATGGCGTGCGGGTACGCAATGTACACCGGCAGGCTGGGCTTCTGCTTCGCCACCGCCGGGCCCGGGGCCTTCAACCTGTTCTCCGGCCTGGCCGTGGCGCTGTCCGACTCCTACCCCGTCCTCGCCGTCTCGGGATACGCCTCCCGGCACTGGCAGGGGTGGGGGTCGCTCAACGAGACCTCCGGCCTGAACGGGACGCCGGACTCGCAGGCCATGTTCGCGGCCACCACCAAGAAGTCGTTCCTGCTCACCGATGCCGCCGATACCTGCGACGTGGTCGAGGAGGCGGTGAACACCGCGTTCGCCGGGCGACCGGGTCCGGTGCACATCCACGTGCCCGAGGATCTGACCGAACGGGGGGCGGAGGTCGAGAAGACCCGGCCCGTCCGGCTCGACGTCGCGCCCGTGCTTCCCGACCCGTCCCGCGTGGAGGAGATCGCAACCGTCCTGGCGGACGCGATCGCGGACCGCAGGCGCATCGTGGCGCTGGTGGGGTTCGGCGCCGTGCGGAGCGGGGCGGGGAAGGAGGTCAGGCGGCTCATCGAGCGGTTCCAGATCCCGCTGCTGACCACGCTCGACGGCAAGGGCATCGTGTCCGAGGGGCACCCGCTCTCGGTGGGCGTCTTCGCCGACAGCGGCCATGCGAGCGCCTGGAAGGCGTTCCGGGAGGCCGACGTCGTGCTGTGCATCGGCAACTCCCTCAACCAGCACGCCACGTTCAACTACCGCCCGGACCTGTTCGACGGCAAGACGCTCATCCACGTGAACATCAGTGACGTCGAGTTCCGCAAGGCGTTCAGGCCCGACCACGAACTCCTGTCCGACGCCCGGCCGGCGGTGGCGGCCCTGACCGACGCCCTGGAGGAGAAGGTGGGCGAGGTGCCGGCCGCCGAAGTCGACGGCAGGGACTGGGAGGCGCGGCACATCGTCCACCTGACCGGGAAGATCCATCCCGGGGAGCTCGCGCAGGCGATCGGCCGGATGCTGCCACCGCGCGCGATCCTGCTCGCCGACGCCGGCGCGCACCTGGCCTGGCTCGGCTACTACGTGGAGCTCGAGGACGGCCAGAACTTCCGCAAGGCCGGCTCGTTCGGACCGATGGCCGGGCACGTCAACGGGGCCATCGGGGCGAAGCTGGCGCAGCCGGACCGGACCGTCGTCGTCGGCTGCGGCGACGGCTGCTACTCGCTGTCCGGCTTCGAGCTGATGACCGCGGTCGAACAGGACGTCCCCGTGATCTGGATCATCTTCGACGACCGGGAGTTCAAGCTGATCAAGATCTTCCAGGTCGCCACCTACGGCGAGTCCGGGCTCGTCGAATTCGAGAATCCGGACTTCGCCGCGTACGCCCGGGCATGCGGCGCCGACGGATACCGCGTGGAGACGCTGGAGGAGTTCGAGGAAGCGTTCAGCGCGGCGCTGGCCTCGGGCCGCCCCACGGTCATCGACGCCGCCATCACCCGGTGGGCCGTTCCGCATTACAGCCCTTCGCCCGAGGGCGTGATCGCCGGAATGGTCGAGCTCTTCGAGAAACGCTTCCGCGACCGATGATGCCATTTACGGAGGACGGCATGCGTCATCTCATCGTGTGCTGCGACGGCACATGGAACACGCCGGAGATGGATTCCGTCACCAACGTGCGACGGCTGTACAACGCCCTCGACCGCACGGACGAGGATGGTCACCGGCAGTTGTCCTGCTATCAGCCGGGTGTGGGCACGTTGCGGAACAGGCTGCTGGGAGGCGCGTTCGGGCTGGGGCTGTCGGACAACGTGCTGGAGGCGTACCGCTGGCTGGTCGGCGAATACCGCCCGGACGACCGCATCTGGCTGTTCGGCTTCAGCCGCGGCGCGTACACGGCCCGCAGCCTCGCCGGCATGATCTCGGCCTGCGGGCTGATCGACCCCACCGCGCTGGACGAGGCGGCAGTCCGCGGGAGGATCCAGCACATCTACGATCACGGCTACCGGAAGCGCGGTACCGGCCGGCGATGGCGGCAGGGCCTGGCCTTCCAGTACGACCCGGACGACCGGGAACGGATCCCGGTGCACTTCGTCGGAGTGTGGGACACCGTCGGCTCGCTCGGCGTCCCCGACTACCTCGGCTGGCTCAACCTGCTCGACCCGTCCCGAGGTCATGACTTTCACGACCTGAAGCTCAACCCGTACATCAAGCACGCGCGGCACGCGGTGGCGATGGACGAGCGCCGAGGCCCCTACGTCCCGACACTGTGGGCCGAGCCGTTCACCAGCGGGCAGGACGTCAAGCAGGTGTGGTTCCCGGGCAGCCACAAGGACGTGGGCGGCGGCCACCCTCGCACGGGCCTGAGCGACGGTGCGCTCCAGTGGATGATCGACGAGGTCCGCGGCGGTGAGCTCCCGCTCGGCTTCCGCAGGACGATGCTGGACCAGATCCGGCCCGATCCCCTCGACCTTCTGCACGACGACGACCGCGGCATGATCGCGGTCGCCCAGCCCTTGGCCGACCTCAGACTCCGGCCGCTGCTCGAGATCGCGCTTCAGCCGCGGCCGCGCGCGGTTCCCAAGATCGACCCGAGCACGCGTGACCCGGACGTCCACCGGTCGGTGTACGACCGGCAGCGGACGCCGCACATCACGACGGGGCCCTACCGGCCCACCAGGGTCCTCACCCCAGGGCGCCCGGAGACCGTCGAGGTGTTCGCCGGCGAGCCGTGGAACGAGACCGGGCTCTATCTGGAGGCCGGTGAGTACGACTTCACCGCCGAGGGCACGTGGCTGGACGGCGGCATCGTGTCGAGTCCCGCCGGCACCGGCGGATTGCGCCGCTTCAACCCGCTGACCGAGCGCCTCCGCCTCGCGAGAACCCTCCTCGGCGGGGTCGAGCGGCTCTTCCGTGCGGCGACCGGGAACCGGGCGGCCCACTCGATCGGGGCACGCCGCGAGGTGAGCCTTCCGTGGATGTCGCTCGTGGGAGTCGTCGCCAACGACGCGGTGAGCGTCAAGGGCGAGATCACCGACCATGAACGCATACCGATCGGCGCGGGGACGCGGTGCCGGGTGCGCAAGGGCGGCTACCTCTACACGTTCGCCAACGACGCCTGGGGGTCCAGCGGCAACAACCGGGGGAGTGTGCGTCTCACGGTGGCCATGGTCCTCGCGGGCCGCGGCGAACGCGCCGTGAGTCTCGCCGGGCTCGCGCCGGGGCGTGCGCCATAGCCATGGCCGGGAAACGGCCGGAGCACGCTAGTGACCGGCATCATTGTGCTCGCTGTGCGGGCGCCGGGCCCGCAGGAGGCGAACGTCCCGTCCGGGGCGAGCCCTTCGTCTCTCGCGGAACCGCCCGGCCCGAGCTAGTCAGGAAGCATGACCGCCAGCGTGCTCGTCGTGGAGGACGAGAGGGAGATCCGTGAGCTCCTGCGCCGCTATCTGGAACGTGCCGGATACGCGGTCGTCACGACCGGATCGGGTGCGGAGGCGATACGGCTGGTGTCCGAGCGCTCCGTCCGGCTGATGGTGCTGGACCTCGGGCTGCCCGACGTCAACGGACTGGACGTGCTGCGCGCGGCCCGCGCTGACGGCGAGGTCCCGGTGGTCGTGCTGACCGCCCGCAGCGCCGTCGAGGACCGCATCCGGGGCCTGGAGTCGGGCGCCGACGACTACGTGACCAAGCCGTTCAGCCCGACCGAGGTGGTGCTGCGGGTCCAGGCGGTGCTGAACCGCGCGGCCCGGGGCACCGTCGCGCCGAAGGCGGCGAGCTACGGCGACGGGCGGCTGCTGCTGGACGAGGAGCGGCACGAGGCCGCCCTGGACGGTGCGGCGCTCGACCTCACTCCGACCGAATGGAGCCTGCTCACCGCGCTCGCGGCCGTCCCGGGACGGGCGTACTCGCGGTACGAGCTGGTCAACCGTGTCCGCGGATACGAGTTCGCCGGCTACGAGCGGACCATCGACTCGCACGTGAAGAACCTGCGCCGCAAGCTCGGTCCGGCCGGCGCCGGCGTCGTCGAGACCGTGCTCGGTGTCGGCTACCGCCTCGGGCTCAAGCGCGACACGTAGCACGGCCCGGCACGGGCTCAACGTGTGGGCGGCTCACCGGCGCACGGGCAGGCGGATGGTGAAGGTCGCGCCGCCCGCGTCCGGTGACGAGGCGGTGACCGTGCCGCCGTGCGCGGCGACCAGTTCGCGCACCACGGCCAGGCCGATGCCCGAGCCGGCGACCCGGCGCCCGGACGACCCCCGCCAGAGCCGTTCGAAGACGTGGGCGCGCTCGGCGGCGGGGATGCCGGGACCGGTGTCGGCCACCTCGATGACGGCTTCGTCTCCCTGCGCCCGGACCCGCACCGTCACCGAGTCGCCGGGACGGCAGTAGCGGGCCGCGTTGGACAGCAGGTTGCCGAGCGCCTGGTGGATCCGGTCGGCGTCCGCGCGGATCACGACGCCGTCGGCGATGCCGGTGTGCACGGTGAGACCCGCCGCGTCCAACTGGGCGCGGCGGGCGGCGACCGCCTCGCGCGCCACGGCGCCGATGTCGACGTCCGCCGGCCGCAGTGACAGGGCGGCCGACTCCGCCGCGGACAGCTCGGCGAGGTCGCCGACGATCCGGCCGAGCCGCAGGGACTGGTCGTGCAGGGCGGCCAGGCGCGCCGGATCCGGTTCGGTGAACCCGTCCCGCAGCTCCTCCAGCCCCGCCTGCAGGCCCGCCAGGGGTGTGCGCAGCTCGTGGGCGACGTCGGCGGCCAGCCGCCGCCTGCCGAGCTCGGCCCGGTTCAGCTCGTCGGCCATGCGGTCGAAGGCCGTGACCAGTTCGCCCAGCTCACCGGGCGCGCTCGCCCCGGCGCGGGCCGAGCGGTCGCCCGCGGCGAGCGCCCGCGCCGCGGTTGCCAGGCGCGCCAGCGGCCGGGTGAGCCGGCGGCTCACGTACCAGCTCGCCGCCGCCGCGGCCGCCACCGCCGCGGCGGCGGCCGGCAGGATCCATGCCCAGGCGACGTCCCGCCCGGACGAGGCCGCAGGGGCGCCGAACGCCAGCCGCACGGAGCCGACCGTCCTGCCGGCGGTCCGTACGGGCTTCGCCACCGTGCCCTGGCCGGCGCCGAGGCCCGGGCCGTGACCACCCCCCGGTCGTCCACCAGGCCGCGTGGCAGGACCCGGATTCTCCGGCGAGGCGATGATGTTTCCCTCGGCGTCCCGGACGAAAAGGCCGGCGCCGGCTCCCGCGGCGATGGCGCGCGCCTCCCGCAGGTCGGCTCCCGCCCAGCCGCCCGCCGCCGTGTAGGAGGCGGCGGCCGCCGCGGCGGCCTTTTCGGCCGTCCGCTCCCGCTCGGACTGGCGGGCGGCGCCGAGCCCCCGGTCGGTGCCGATCAGAGCCGCCGCCGTCAGGACGGCGAGTGAGGTCAGCGCCACCAGAAGAAAGGCCGCGAACAGGCGCCGCCTCAGGCTCCCGCCGCCGTTCCGCCGCACGCCTCTCACACCTCCTGGATACCCCGCGGCGCCCGTTCCCTGCCAGGGACCAGAGGGTGTTCCCGCAGCTCCATACGGTCTCCACATGTCCCACATCCCGGCTGCAGAGCGCAGGAGCAGGTTGAAGACGACGGCGAAAGGGACCGACTGAAGACAGGAGAGAGGCCATGAAGCGCATCGGAAAGACGGCCATCGCGCTCACCACCGGCGGTGCGCTGGCGCTGGGCGGGATCGCCGTCGCGGCGCCCGTCCTGGCCGGGGCCGGGCCGGGCGGACCCGGCGGACCGCCCGCGGCGAGCCAGGCCGCCGACCCCCGCCCGCGGGGAGCCGGCGACGGGATGGGGCGGTTCCAGCACGGCGACGGGATGGGGCGGTTCCAGCACGGCGACGGGATGGGGCGGTCCGAGCGCGGCCCCGGTGACGGGACCTGCCTGACGGCGCCCAGCGGCACCGTGACCGCCGAGCAGAAGACGGCTCTGGCCGCGCAGGCGGAGGAGGAGAAGCTCACGCACGACCTGTACACGGCGTTCGCCGCACGCTACGACGCGCGCGTCTTCGACCGGATCGCCAAGGCCGAGAGTAACCACCTGAGCGCGGTCCGCACGCTGCTCGACCGGTACGGGATCAGCGATCCCACCGAGGGCAGGAGTGCCGGGCAGTTCGCCTCGGCGGACGTCAAGGCCGAGTACGACCGGCTGCTGGCCCAGGGGTCGGCGAACGAGCAGGCCGCCCTCCAGGTCGGCGCGACGGCCGAGAAGACGCAGCTCCCGACGATGCGGAAGGCCGCCCAGGATGCCAAGGCGGCGGACGTCAAGCGGCTCTACGACCGGCTGATCGCCACCTCGCAGCGGCACGTGGCCGCATTCCAGGAGTGGGGGAGCTGAACCCGCCGCGCATCGCCGCCCGTTCTCCCGACCGAACGGGCGGCGAGCCACCGCCGGCCGGCGCCGCCGGTCCGGCGTTTTGACGACGGGGGCGCCCCTGGCCGAGTTGCCCGACGAGCGCGCGTCGGTGTGGATATATCTGACAGTAATGTCGGTTGCGAATATGCTTTCACGCATCGCGACGTGCCGTGACCGGCCGACGGGCTGAGCCTCCAACGCCGGCCACTGGATGCAAATAGCCAGCGGCATCCCTCATGTCAGCGCTCTCGGCATCTGCGGCGCCCTGCTTTCGCGTCTTCACGTCGCCGACCGCGGGTGCTACCGTCCGAATAACCGACACCATCGTAGGTTAAGGGTGCCGGGAGGGCAGGCTAGATGATCGTCCAGGTTCGATCCTCGAGCATTGCCGCGATCGCGCCGCGTCACGCCGCGACCGGCCTCCGCGGCGTGATCAAGGGCAGGGGCTCCGTTACCGGGTCCCCGGCCCGGTGCCCGCTCCCGGAACCTCAATGGCGAGGGGACGCGCAGCATGGAACTGGGGCACTGGGCGACGATCGTCGCGTTCCTGTCGACCGGCGCCTGTTTCGTCGGCATGGCATTCCTCAAGACCGCCACAAACCGGATGCCTTCGCTGTACGGCGCTCGGCCCTTCGCGCTCGCCGCCGCGATGCTCTCCAGCCGGACCTGGGCGATCGGCTTCACCGTCGTCGGCGTGGGATTCGCGCTGCAGTACACCGCACTGACGGCGCTCCCGCTGTCCGCCGTCCAGCCTGCGATGCTCGCCGGGCTGGCGCTCCTGCCCCTCATCGCGGGCATCGGGCTGGGCGAACGGCTCGGCCTCCGTGAAGCGGTATGCATGGCGTTCGCCGCCGCGGCCATCGTCCTTTACGCCGACGCCGCCGACGGCGCGGACTCCTTCGACCGGGTGCCGGCGGATCCGGTGCTGGTGGCCGCGATCTCCCCCTCGCTCGCCCTCCCCGCCGTCCTGTTCCTGGTCAGCGACCTGAGGCGCAAGGGTGCGCACGAACGGCCGCTCAGCGGCATCACCTACGGGATCAGCACCGGGATGCTGATCGGTGCGGCCGAGGTCGCGCTCACGGGCATGGCGACGGTCAAGGCCCCACTCGACGACCTCGCCGCCTCTCCCAACCCCTACCTGTTCATCGCCGCGACCGCGCTGGCCGCAGGGCAGATACAGATCGCCTTTCAGCGCTGCCGCCTGCTCATCGTCGGATTCCTCGTCATCATGACGGCCAACCCGCAGATGCTGCTCGTCACGACGGCACTGTACGGGCACGGATGGGAGCCACGAGCCGCTCCCCTGGCAAGCCTGACGGGCGGTCTGCTGTTGAATCTCGCGGCCGTCTGGTTCCTCCCCCGTCACGAGCGGACCAGGTCCACTCGGCCGTCCCGGCGCACATCCGGCGTCTGGACCGCGCCCTCCGCGTCGGGCCCGGACCAGAACCCGCCATTGCCCAGGAAGCCTTTCGGGAGGGGTGTGGTGGGTTCGGAACGCCTCCCCCTCGCTCCGCCGGAGCCCGGCCCGCTCGGCATGAAGCCACCGAGCCTGCGCGACCGCATCGCGCGAGACCGACTAGGACGAGAAGCACCCCGGCAGCTCGGAACAGATGCCGCCGACCCGCGCGGGCCAGGCGGTCCGTGAGGGGCCGGCATCCGGTCGGCCCACCTCACCTCAAAAGCAAAAGTGGGACAGACTGCTGTCTGTCCCACTTTGTTGCGATGTGTCCGAGGGGGGACTTGAACCCCCATGCCCCGTAAAGGGCACTAGCACCTCAAGCTAGCGCGTCTGCCTATTCCGCCACCCGGACCGGTCGCAGGCCGCAGCGCGGCTGCGGCGGCGGAGTTCACCATACCAAAGGTGGCGAGTCGCGGCGAAGTCGATCGGCGGGGCACCATGGGACGGTAGCCGAGGACGCGAGGTGATCATTGTGGTCGACCAGCCGACCGCCGAGGACGAGGTCGTCCGGCTCTGCCAGGAGCTGATCCGGATCGACACCAGCAACCCGGGTGATCACTCGGGGCCGGGGGAGCGGGCGGCCGCGGAGTACGTCGCGGATAAGCTCGAGGAGGTCGGGCTCGAGACGCGGATCTTCGAATCGCATCCGGGGCGGGCCAGCCTGGTCGCGCGGATCGAGGGGGAGGATCCGGGCCGGGACGCGCTCCTGCTGCACGGGCATCTCGACGTGGTGCCGGCGCGCAAGGAGGACTGGACGCGCGATCCGTTCGGCGGGGAGATCGCCGACGGGTGCGTCTGGGGGCGCGGGGCCGTGGACATGAAGGACATGGACGCGATGATCCTCGCGGTGGTGCGGCAGCGGCTGCGGGAGGGGCGCAGGCCGCCGCGGGACGTGGTGCTCGCCTTCCTGGCCGATGAGGAGGCCGGAGGGAAGTGGGGCGCCCACTGGCTGGTGCGGGAGCATCCGGAGCTGTTCGAGGGGTGCACCGAGGCGGTGGGGGAGGTCGGCGGGTTCAGCCTGACGGTGCCCGGGGACCGGCGGATGTACCTCATCGAGACGGCGGAGAAGGGCATCGCGTGGATGAACCTGACCGCCAAGGGGACGGCCGGGCACGGGTCGATGGTGCATCCGGACAACGCCGTCACCGCCCTCGCGGCGGCGGTCGCGCGGCTCGGGGCGCACGAGTTCCCGGTGCGGCTGACCAAGTCGGTGCGGGCGTTCCTGGAGCGGGCGTGCATGGCGTACGGCGTCGAATTCGACCCGGAACGTCCGGAAAAGTGCCTTGAGGAGATCGGGCCGCTGGCGCGAATGATCGGGGCGACGCTGCGGAACACGCTCAATCCGACGCGGCTGGATGCCGGTTATAAGGCGAATGTCATTCCGCAGACCGCCACGGCTCAGGTGGACGGACGATTCCTTCCCGGACATGAGTCGGAATTCTTCGCGGTGGTGGACGAACTTCTCGGTCCGGACGTTCAGCGGGATTTCATCCACCATGACCGCGCGGTCGAGACGGACTACGAGGGCGCGCTCGTCGCGGCGATGGAGGCGGCGCTGACCTCGGAGGACGAGGGCGCCCTGCCGGTGCCGTACTGCCTGAGCGGCGGGACGGACGCCAAGGCGTTCTCCACGCTGGGCATGCGGTGCTTCGGTTTCGCGCCGCTTAAATTGCCTCCAGAGTTGGACTTTTCCGGAATGTTCCATGGGGTGGACGAGCGCGTTCCCGTGGACGGACTGCGCTTCGGAGTCAGGGTTCTCGACAAATTCCTTGATCGCTCTTGAATTTGCCATCCCCGGAGCTTTCCGTGGTGCTATCGTCACCATTCGTTGAGGACGGAGCAGTCGCAACGGAGGGTGTCCGGTGGCAGGTGGCGCGGCGCGGGTAGGGGCGGTTTCCGCCCTGCCGCGCCGCGTCGCCGTCGGCCCCTGCGTCCGGCGCCTGCTGGTCCTCGGCGGGCTGCTGATCGCCGGTTGGCTCCTCGGGTGCGCGGCGCAGTCCGCGCACGCCGACGAACAGCCGCCCGAGCTCGTGACGGGGGTCGTCGCGAAGACGCCTGTGCTGGGAGACGCGGTCCAGACCGTCCAGGAGCGTCCACCGGTGCGGGAGGCGAGCGGCGTCACCGAGCTGGTCGAGGTCGTGCGCGCGGTGACGCAGGCGCCGCCGCGTGAAGAGAACGCCCCGCGGGACGTGTCGCCGCCCAAGGCGGACGTACGGGTCGAGCCCGTGGTCAAGCGCAAGCCCAGGCCGCACGTGACCAAGGTCGCGGCCGCGCCTGGGACGCACCGCCGGCCGCACGTGTCCCGCAGCGTTTCCCGGCTTCGCCCGAGCGCCGGTCATGAGGTCCGCCATGTCGCCGTCCAGCACCGGCCCGAGCCGATGCCGGCCCCCGAAAGGCCCGGCACGCATTCGGTGACCGGCGGCTTCATCGCGACCGGCATCGCCGTCGGGTTCCCGGCGGCCGGGGCGTGGGTCCCCGCGCCCCGGCAGGCATCGCTGCGCCAGGTCTTCGGCGCCGTGCTGCCGGCCGTCCGCACCGCTGCGGACGAGCCGTCCTTCGCGCCCGACTAGTCCCTGATCCCACTCTCCGGACGTGTGCCCGTGCGGCTCGGGCGCGCCGATCCGGTCTCCTGCCGTGCCCTCATGCACGGCCTTCCCCCGAGACACACGTGTCTCATCTCCACCAAACTCCCCTAAGGAGCATCATGCGACGCACATCACGTGCCATGCTCACCGCGGGCTTCGTCGCCCTCGGTGTCAGCGCCGTCCCCGCCAATGCCTTCGCCGACGTCACCAACGGCGACGGCGGCGTCCTGTCCGGCAACCAGGTGAAGGCGCCGATCTCCGCCCCCGTCAACGTGAGCGGCAACGCCGTCGCCGTGCTCGGCATCGCCCAGGCGACGTCCAAGGGCGGTGCGAAGGTCGTGCAGAACGGCGGCGGCGCCGCGCAGCAGACCACCTCGGGCACCGGAGGCGTCGGGTCCGGGAACCAGGTCGACGCCCCCATCTCCGTCCCGGTGAACGCCTGCGGCAACGGGGTCGCCGTCCTCGGCATCGCGCAGGCGGGCTGCACGGGCGGCGCCAAGGTCAAGAACACCGGTGGCCAGGACACCGGCACGGGCGGCCAGGTCACGGACGGCAAGGCCGGCGTCCTGTCCGGCAACCAGGTGAAGGCCCCGATCTCCGCCCCCGTCGACGTGTGCGGCAACGCCGTCGCGGTCATCGGCCAGGCGGTCGCGGGCTGCGAGGGGGGTGCCAAGGTCACGGACGGCGGCACCACCGGATCCACCGGATCGAGGCAGGAGACGTCCGGCAAGGGCGGCGTCCTGTCCGGGAACCAGGCCGACGTCCCGATCAGCGTGCCCGTGAACGTCTGCGGCAACGCGATCGGCAACGCGGTGGCGGCCTGCGAGGGCGGCGCGACGGTCAAGCAGAACGGCGGCACCGGCGGCGCGCAGCAGACCACCTCGGGCGCGGGCGGGGTCCTGTCCGGCAACCAGGCCAACGTGCCGATCTCCATCCCGGTCAACGTGTGCGGCAACGCCGCGGCGGTCATCGGGGAGGCCGGTGCCGCCTGTGAGGGTGGCGCGACGGTCAAGCAGAACGGCACCGGCGGCGCGCAGCAGACCACCTCCGGTGAGGGCAGCGTCCTGGGCGGGAACCAGGTGCTGGCCCCGATCTCCATCCCCGTCAACGTGTGCGGCAACGCCGTCGCGGTCGTCGGCCAGGCGACGGGCGCATGCACCGGCAAGGCGGCCGTCAAGGGGTCGAGCGGCTCCGGCGGCACGACGTCCGGCACCGGCGGCGTCGGCTCCGGGAACCAGGCGGACGTGCCGGTCGAGGCCCCGGTGGACGTGTGCGGCAACGGCGCCGCCGTGATCGGCCTGGCCTCCCCCGCCCCCCAGTGCGACGACCCCGGCGACAACGGCGGGTACGAGCCCTCCCCCTCACGGATGGCGGGCACCGCCCCGCGCCCCGGTTCGTCGATCGACGTGCCCCTGGTCGGCGGCCTCGCCGGCGGGCTGGTCGGCGGCCTCGGGGCCCCGAGTCTCCCCGTCGCCGCGCCGAACCAGCGCACCGCGGCCCCGTCCCTCGGCGGTGACGGCGCGCCGGCGCCCCTGTCGCCGGTGCTGAACGCCGTGTCCCAGACGGGCGCGACGGCCCTGCTGCCGAAGACCGGGGCCGCCCAGCGCGTCCGGCAGGACGGCGGGACGCCGGTCACGCTCCCGGTGCCCGTGAAGCCGGTCGTCCCGGCCGGCGTCCACGGCGTGCCCGCCCCCAAGGCGGCGGACGTGCCCGGCGAGATCGGCCCGGCCCGGCACGTCGCGGCCACGGAGACGATCACGCCGGAGTCCAGGACCGGCGCGGCGCTGCTGACGGCGGTCTCCGGGCTGCTGGCCGCGGCGGCCGGGATCACGGTGCTGGCGCGGCGCATCCGGGTGGGTCGCCGCTAGATCCGTCAGAACGCGGGTGAGTCGGCCGCACGGCCGGCAGCGGAAGACCTTCGCCCGTCCCGGAGGCGCGGACCGGGGCGGGCGAAGCCGCGTCCACACACAGGCAGGTCCCGGCTGCCAAAGGCGGGGCCGAACCCGAGCTGGGCGTTCTGTGTCCGAGGCGGGTGAGCGGGGACGGCAGGCGGCGGTGCTGGTCCTCGCGCAGGCGGGCTCGTGGCTGGAGGCGGGGCGAAGCCCGTGTCCGCAGGGGGTGGCGGGCTCGTGGCTGGGGTGGGGGCGTGGCGGGGGTGGGCACAGTAACGTCACGTCAAGGAATCCGTACGCAGTGCTACGCTCCCGACAGGCCGCTGGGAACGGTCAGAACGTACGGACGGCTCGGATGACCTTGCGGCGCAGTTGAATACGACGGCGGCCGTCCGGGTACAGGCGCAAGCGATCGAGTTCCCAGCCGCCGTGCTCCGCGTGCTCGGTCATGATCTGCCGGGCGGTGTCACGGGTGGTGCCGCGCGGCAGTGACAGGACGAGGTAGGTGTACTCCGCCATTGCGACCATTATTACTTGGTCTACCGGCCGTGCGGCACCGTACCGTGGCGTCCCGGTCCGCGCGCCGTCCGGCGGCATGCAATCCTGTCGGGGGCGCGCGGCGGTGAGAATCCCGCCTCCCGGCGGGGGCGGCAGCGATGATCGCGAGACGGTGGCGGAGGGCGCGGGCACAAACACGCCGTCACGCGACGTTGTACGAAGCCGGTAGGAAGAGCCTGAACCAGAGGACCGAGACAGCGAGGTTGGAGCGACTGTGCCAGCCAAGAACGGCACCGCGAACAGTGGCCGCGGCAACGGCGTGGGGACGCGCCTGGTGATCGTCGAATCGCCCGCGAAGGCGAAGACGATCGCGGGCTACCTGGGCCGCGGCTACATCGTGGAGTCCAGTATCGGCCATATCCGGGACCTGCCCGGAAGCGCCTCGGAGGTGCCGGCCAAGTACAAGGGCGAGCCGTGGGCCAAGCTCGGCGTGAACGTCGAGCGCGAGTTCGAGCCGCTGTACGTGGTCAACGCGGACAAGCGCCAGCAGGTGCAGAAGCTCAAGAAGCTGCTGGCCGAGGCCGACGAGCTCTTCCTCGCGACGGACGAGGACCGGGAGGGCGAGGCGATCGCCTGGCACCTCCAGGACGTCCTCAAGCCCAAGGTCCCCGTGCACCGGATGGTCTTCAACGAGATCACCAAGGACGCGATCCAGCGCGCCGCCGCGAACCCGCGCCAGCTGAACATGCGCCTGGTGGACGCGCAGGAGACGCGCCGCATCCTGGACCGCCTCTACGGGTACGAGGTCAGCCCCGTCCTGTGGAAGAAGGTCATGCCGAAGCTGTCGGCGGGCCGCGTGCAGTCGGTGGCGACACGGCTGGTCGTCGAGCGGGAGCGGGAGCGGATCGCGTTCGTCCCCGCCCACTACTGGGACATCGCGGCCCAGTTCGACACCGGCAAGGACGAGGAGCCGACGGCGTTCAAGGCCGGGCTCGTCTCGGTCGACGGCAAGCGCGTCGCGCAGGGCCGCGACTTCGCCTCCGACGGCACCCTGAAGACGCGGGACGCGCTGCACCTGGACGAGGCCGCCGCGACGGCCCTCGCCGAGCGGCTCCGCGGCCGTCCGTACGAGGTCAAGTCGGTCGAGCGCAAGCCGTACACGCGCCGCCCGTACCCCCCGTTCCGGACGACGACCCTCCAGCAGGAGGCCAGCCGCAAGCTGAACTTCTCCGCGAAGTACACGATGTCGGTCGCCCAGAAGCTGTACGAGAACGGCTTCATCACCTACATGCGAACCGACTCGATCACGCTGTCGGAGACGGCGATCACGGCGGCGCGGCGGCAGGCGGCGTCGCTGTTCGGCGGCGAGTACGTCCCGGACAAGCCGCGCGTCTACGCCTCCAAGGTGAAGAACGCGCAGGAGGCGCACGAGGCGATCCGCCCGGCGGGCGACACGTTCCGGACGCCAGCGGAGACGGGCCTGTCCGGCGACCAGTTCCGGCTGTACGAGCTGATCTGGAAGCGGACGATCGCGTCCCAGATGAAGGACGCCGTGGGCCAGTCGGTGTCGATCCGGGTCACCGGGGTGTCGACGCGGAACGAGCGGGCCGAGTTCGGGGCGACCGGTAAGACGATCACGTTCCACGGGTTCCTCAAGGCCTACGTGGAGAGCGCCGACGACCCGTCCACCGACCGGGACGACCAGGAGCGGCGCCTGCCGAACCTGGCCGAGGGCGACCCGCTGACCGCGAGCGCGGTGGACGCGGAGGGCCACTCGACCCGCCCGCCGGCCCGCTATACCGAGGCCAGCCTGGTGAAGGAGCTGGAGGAGCGCGAGATCGGGCGGCCGTCGACGTACGCCTCGATCATCGGGACGATCCTGGCGCGCGAGTACGTGTTCAAGAAGGGCACGGCGCTGGTCCCGTCGTTCCTGGCGTTCGCCGTGGTCAACCTGCTGGAGCAGCACTTCGGCAACCTCGTCGACTACGACTTCACCGCCCACATGGAGGACGGTCTCGACGAGATCGCCCGCGGCGAGGCCGAGCGCGTCCGCTGGCTGTCCCGGTTCTACTTCGGCGACAATGGCGAGGAGGGCCTGAAGGAGCTGGTCGGCGACATCGGCGACATCGACGCCAAGGGGATCAGCTCGTTCCCGATCAAGGGCACCGACATCATGGTGCGGGTCGGCCGGTACGGGCCGTACCTCGACCGGGACGGCGAGCGCGTCAACATCCCCGAGGACATCGCGCCGGACGAGCTGACCGCCGAGAAGGCCGAGGAGCTGTTCGCGCAGCCGTCCGGCGACCGGGAGCTCGGCACCGACCCCGAGACCGGCCACACGATCGTGGCCAAGTCGGGGCGGTTCGGCCCCTACGTCACCGAGATCCTGCCCGAGCAGCAGCCGCCGCCCGCCGACGGCAAGAAGCGGACGAAGAAGGCCGACACCCCGAAGCCGCGCACGTCGTCGCTGTTCAAGTCGATGTCGCTCGACACGATCACACTGGACGACGCGCTGAAGCTGCTGTCGCTGCCCCGCACGCTGGGCGAGCTGGACGGCGAGCCGGTCACCGCGCAGAACGGGCGGTTCGGCCCTTACATCAAGAGGGGCTCCGACAGCCGGTCGCTCGGCTCGGAGGAGGAGCTGTTCACGGTCACGCTGGAGCGCGCGAAGGAGCTGCTCGCGCAGCCCAAGCAGCGCGGCCGCCGGGCCGCGGCGGCCGCGCCGCTGCGCGAGCTGGGCAAGGACCCGGCTAGCGGGGAGCCGGTCGTGGTGAAGGAGGGCCGGTTCGGCCCGTACGTCACCGACGGCGAGACGAACGCCAGCCTGCGCAAGGGCGA
Source organism: Actinomadura sp. NPDC000600 (assembly GCF_040492135.1). Taxonomy (NCBI): domain Bacteria; kingdom Bacillati; phylum Actinomycetota; class Actinomycetes; order Streptosporangiales; family Thermomonosporaceae; genus Actinomadura; species Actinomadura sp. NPDC000600. The sequence continues at coordinate 111,362 of NZ_JBEUPD010000009.1, read as the reverse complement.
CGAGGTCGAGTCGATCACCATCCAGCGCGCCGCGGAACTGCTCGCGGAGCGTCGTGAGAAGGTGGCCGCGGGCGGCGGGAAGAAGAAGACGACGACGCGCCGTCGAACCTCCGCAAAGTCCGGTTCATAGGGACATCTACGCCGATACCCTGACCGACATGACCAGAACGGGCGCACCCCGGCCGCACCCCGCAGCGCCACCGCCGCCGGGCGTTTCGTCGCTTTCGTCGATCGGGCCGTTCCGCCGGCTCCGGATCGCGCTGTCGCTGTCCAGCGCCGCCCAGTGGCTCGGCGTCCCCGCGCTGACCGCCATGGCCGCGGTGCTGGCCCGCGGCGACGATCCCGCCGCGCGGGCGCAGGCGATCGGGGGCACGCTGGCGCTGCTGCTGCTGCCCGCGGTGGTGCTCCCGCCGGTCGCCGGGCTGCTCGCCGCCCGCGTCGACCGCCGGCTGATGCTGATCATCGCGGACGTGCTGCGTCTGGTGGTCGTCGTGACGGTCCCGCTCGTGGACGCGCTGCCGTGGACGTTCGCCGCCGCGTTCCTCGTCTCGTGCCTGAGCCTGCTGTGGATCCCGGCGGCGCGCTCGTCCCTGCCCGGCCTGGTCCCGGACGAGGAGTCGCGGCCCGCCGCCCGCCGCGCCGCGTCCCGCGTCCTCTACGGCCCCGCGCCGGCCGCCGCGCTGCTGTTCGCCGTCCTCGCCCTCGTCGCGAGCGGGACGCTCGGCGCCGGTTCCCGCGCCGACCTCGCCCTGTACGTGACGGCGGGCCTGTTCCTGGTCGCGGCCGCCGTCGTCGCGACGGCCGGCGAGATCCCGGCGACCGAGCCGGTCGCGGCGCCGTCGCCGCTGAAACTGATCTTCCAGGGCCCGGGGTCGGCCGCCGCGCGGGGCCTCGGCCTCGCGATCGCGGCCGCGTCCGTCACGGCGGGTGCGGTCGTCTCGGTGGCCCGCGTCCACGCGGGCGAACTCGGCGGCGGCGACGCCGGGTACGGCTCCGTCCTGACCGCGCTCACGGTGGGGCTCGGGTTCGGGCTGTTCCTCGGGCCGCGCGTGCTCGTCCCGTTCAGCCGCCGCCGGCTTCTCGGCCTCGCGGTGATCGCCGCCGCGCTCGCGCTGGTCGTGCTCGCCCTCGTCCAGAACCTCGTCGTCGTGGTGTTCACGACGGCGTTCCTCGGGGTCTTCGCCGGGGCGGCCTGGTCGACCGCGACCGCCGCGCTGCGCGAGGCCGACGCCGCGCGCGACCCCGACGCGCCGGAGGACGCGCGCCCGGCGGCCTTCCTGCGGTCGGTCGCGCTCATCGCCGTGCTGATCACGTTCGCCGCCGTCCCGCTGATCGCGGCGCTGGTCGGATCGCACCGCCTCGACCTCGGCGGCGGCGTCTACGACGCCTACGGCTCCGGGGTCGCGATGCTGGCCGCGGCCGTCGTCGCCCTGCTGGCCGGGCTGGTCGCCTACCGGCGGCTGGACGACCGGCGCGGCATCCCGCTCTTCCCCGACCTGCGCGCCGCCCTGCACGGCGAGATCTACACACCGCCGGAGCAGGCCGCGGCGGCGCCCCAGCCAGTCCACCGCAACCGCGGCGTGTTCATCGCGTTCGAGGGCGGCGAGGGCGCGGGCAAGACGACGCAGGCGCGGCTCGCTGCGATCTGGCTGCGCGACCACGGCTACGACGTGGTCACCACGCACGAGCCCGGCGCCACCAAGATCGGGATGCGGCTGCGCGCGATGCTGCTGGACCGCGACACCACCGGCCTGTCCGACCGCGCCGAGACGCTGCTGTACGCGGCCGACCGCGCCGACCACGTCGCCAACGTGATCAGGCCGGCGGTGGAGCGCGGCGCGATCGTGGTAAGCGACCGCTACGTCGACTCGTCCCTGGCCTACCAGGGCTTCGGGCGGCAGCTGCCGGTCGAGGACATCGCCCGAGTCAACGCGTGGGCGACCGGCGGCCTCGTCCCGGACCTGACCGTCCTGCTGGAGATCCCGCCGCAGGCGGGCCTCGGCCGGCTGTCGGCCCCCGCCGACCGCATGGAGTCGGAGTCGCAGGAGTTCCACGAGCGGGTCCGTGCGGGCTTCCACGCGCTCGCCGAGGCCGACCCCGAGCGCTACCTCATCCTGGACGCGAGCCGCCCCCAGGGCGAGCTGAGCCGGGAGATCCAGTACCGCATCCGGGAGATCCTGCCCGACCCCGTTCCGCTCGGCACCGAGGACGCCACGAGCACGTTCCCGGTCATCACCGACTTCTGAGCCCGCTAGCCTCTGTTCCATGAGCGTGTGGGACGACCTGGTGGGGCAGGAGCCCGTGATCGCGCAGCTGTCCGCGGCCGCGGAGCGGGAGGGCGGGCCGGCGCACGCGTGGCTGTTCACCGGGCCGCCCGGGTCCGGGCGCGTCACCGCCGCGCGGGCGTTCGCCGCCGCGCTGCAGTGCACCGAGACGCCGCGCGGGTGCGGGCACTGCGCGTCCTGCCACCAGGTCCTCCAGGGGACGCACGCGGACGTCGAGGTCGTCCGCCCGCAGGGCCTGTCGTTCGGCATCAGGGACGCCCGCGCGCTGGTGCTGCGGGCCTCGTCCTCGCCGAGCGGGAGCGGCCGGCAGATCGTGCTGTTCGAGGACGCCGACCGGGCCACCGAGGGCGCCGCCAACGCGCTGCTGAAAGCGATCGAGGAGCCGCCGCCGCGCACGGTGTGGCTGCTGTGCACGCCGTCGCCGGAGGACCTGCTCGTCACGATCAGGTCGCGCTGCCGGCTGGTGACCCTGCAGACCCCGCCGATCGCGGCGATCGCCGACTTCCTCGTCCAGCGCGACGGCGTCCCGCGCGAGACCGCCGAGGTCGCGGCGCGGGCGGCGCAGGGCCACATCAGCCGGGCGCGCCGGCTCGCCGCCGAGCCGCGGATGCGGCAGGTGCGCGATCAGGTGGTGGCGGTTCCGCGCCGGCTGACCGGGGTGAGCGCGGCGGTGGCGGCGGCGGAGACCCTCGTGAACGCGGCGAAGGCCGAGCGCGACGCGCAGACGGCCGAGCTGAACGAGACCGAGACCTCCGCCCTGCGCAAGGCGCTCGGCGAGAGCGAGAAGGGGCGGATGCCGCGCGGGACGGCGGGCGCCCTCAAGGAGCTGGAGGACCGGCAGAAGTCGCGGGCGACGCGGCTGCTGCGCGACGCCCTCGACCGGACGCTGCTCGACCTCGCGTCCTACTACCGGGACGTGCTGACCCTTCAGCTGGGGGCGGGCAGCGAGCTGGTCAACATCGAGCTCGGCCCCGAGCTGCGGTCGGCCGCGGCGGACGGCCGCCCTGAGGACACCCTCCGCCGGCTCGATGCGATCATGGACTGCAGGGAGCGGTTGGCCGCGAACGTCAATCCGCAGCTGGCTTTCGAGGCGCTGACCTTGGCGTTGCGTCACGGATAAGTCGATGGGGGCTTACAAGAGCTGCCCTCATTCGTTACATTTCCGTACGCAACTCTCAACTAGCGCACACGTAACGTTCGCTGGCTGATCAACCGAAAACCGGTTGATTACCCCCAAGCCAGGAGGTCTGCCTTGCGGCGAGCCTTGATTTCCGCCGCGTGCGCCGTCACCACCGTGACGGCTCTCGCGTTCCCAGCGTCAGCAGCTCCGGGCCCCACCGAAACCAAGGGTGAGGTCTCGGAGTACGTCGTCCTCTACAAGGAGGGCGTCTCCCTCGGCCAGGCCCACCGGGCCGTCTCGGCCGCGGGCGGCAAGGTCGTGCACGAGAACCGCGACGTGGGCGTCGCGACCGTCAAGTCCCAGAACCCGGAGTTCATCCACGCCGTGATGAACCAGCGGGCGCTGGAGGGCGTCGCGCACAACCGGGTCATCGGTGAGGCGCCGAAGACCAAGAAGAAGGCCGAGAAGGTCGAGAAGCTCAACGGCACGGGCCACGGCGCCGCGACCAGGACCAGCCCCGCGGGCAAGCCGTCCAAGGACGCCGAGCCCCTGGCGGACCTGCAGTGGGACATGAAGCAGATGCACGCCACCGCCGACGGCTCCTACAAGAAGGAGCCGGGTGACAGGCGCGTGCTGGTCGGCGTCCTCGACACCGGTGTGGACGGCGACCACCCGGACATCGCGCCGAACTTCAACCGCAAGCTCAGCCGCAACTTCACCCACGACATCCCGACCGACGCCAACGGCAACGAGGTCGACGGGCCCTGCGAGTTCACGTCGTGCGTCGACCCCAACGACTGGGACGACAACGACCACGGCACGCACGTCGCGTCCACGATCGCCTCGCCCCGCAACGGCCTCGGCATGGCGGGCGTCGCGCCGAACGTGTCGATCGTCAACCTGCGCGTCGGCCAGGACTCCGGCTACTTCTTCCTCCAGCCGACCGTCGACGGCCTGACCTACGCGGCCAAGAACGGCATCGACGTGGTCAACATGTCGTACTACATCGACCCGTGGCTGTGGAACTGCGGCGACAACCCCGCCGACAGCCCCGAGGACCAGCTGGAGCAGCGGACGATCATCAAGGCGGCGCAGCGCGCCCTGGACTTCGCGCACAACCGCGGCGTCACCCTGATCTCCGCGGCCGGCAACGACTTCGTCGACTACACCAAGACGAACGTCGACGACAGCAGCCCCGACTTCCCGTCCACCCCGGGCGAGGAGCCGCGCGAGCGCACCGTCCCGGCGAGCTGCGTGTCGATGCCGTCCGAGGGCGAGCACGTCATCCCGATCTCGGCCACCGGCCCGAGCGGCCGCAAGTCGTACTACAGCAGCTTCGGCAACGGCTACGTCGCTGTCGCGGCGCCCGGCGGCGACAAGGTCGACAACGCCGACCAGCGTCCGGACAACAACGGCGGCATCTGGGCGGCCTACCCCGAGCGGCTCGCGAAGGAGCGCGGCGAGCTGAACGACGACGGCACGCCGAAGCTGGCGTCCATCATCCGCAGCTGCAAGGGCGACAAGTGCGCCTACTACCAGTCGCTGCAGGGCACCTCGATGGCCTCGCCGCACGCGGTGGGCGTCGCGGCGCTCATCATCAGCAAGTACGGGCACAGGGACCGCGCCGGCGGCCTGACCATGGACCCGCGCCTTGTCGAGCAGGTCCTGCGCGGCACCGCGACCCCCAAGGAATGCCCGAGCCCGCGGACGGTCGAGTACGTCTGGTACACCCAGTCGAACGGCCAGTGGGTGAAGCACACCTCGACCCAGACCTGTGAGGGTTCGAAGGAGCAGAACGGGTTCTTCGGCAACGGCATCGTGGACGCGCTGCACGCCGTCTCGCGCTGACCCCCCGCCTGGACCACCCCAGGACGCGACCCCCGGCTCCGGTCGGGGGTCGCGTTCTTTTCCGGGGCCGCCCGGCCGTTCCCTGGTCTTCCGCCCTCCGGCGCCTCGTGCATCATGGAGGGATGCCGTACCGAGTCACGTTCGTCTGCACGGGCAACATCTGCCGATCCCCGATGGCCGAATGGGTCCTGCGCCACCACGTCGAGGAGGAGGGCCTGGACGTCGAGGTGGACAGTTCGGGCACCGGCGGCTGGCACGTGGGCGACGGGGCCGACGACCGGACGGTCGCGGCGCTGACGCGGGCCGGCTACCGGTCGGCGCACGTCGCCCGGCAGTTCGAGGACCACTGGTTCGACCGGTACGACCTCATCCTCGCCCTGGACGAGGGCCACCTGCGGGCGCTGCGCTCGATGGCGCCGGACGGGGAGGCGCACGGCAAGATCCGGCTGCTGCGCGAGTTCGACCCCGGGGCGGCCGGCGATCTCGACGTCCCCGACCCCTACTACGGGGGCCGCGCCGACTTCGACCTCGTCCTGGAGCAGGTGGAGGCGGCGATGCCCGGACTGCTGGAGGAGATCCGCGCGGCGCTCAAGGAGGCCTGACCGGAGTGCGGCTGGAGCGGCTGCTCGGAATCGGGGTCGAGAAGGTGCACGACCTCGGCTCCAGCCATTCCTGGACGCTGCACCGGGCCTCCCTGGCCGACGGCCGCGAGGTGTTCGTGAAGGCGGCCCAGGACCAGGACGGCGTGTTCGCGGCGGAGGCGGCCGGGCTGCGCTGGCTGGGGGAGGCGGGCCCCGGGACTCCCGTCCCCGAGGTCGTGGCGACCGACGACCACATGCTGGTGCTGCCGTGGCTCCCGACGTCGGCACCGTCCCGCGAGGCGGCCGAACGCCTCGGACGGGAACTGGCCGCCCTCCATACCGGGAACCGGCCCGACGTCTACGGCGCGCCCTGGGACGGCTTCATCGCCGACCTCCCCTTGGACAACACGCCGGACGACCGCCCCTGGCCCGCCTGGTACGCCGAACGCCGCCTCGAACCGTTCCTCCGCCTCGGCGCGCAGCACCTCTCGCCCGAGGACGTCCGCCTGGTCGAGCGCGTCATGGCCGACATCGAGACGCTCGCGGGGCCGCCGGAGCCGCCGTCCCGCATCCATGGCGACCTGTGGTCGGGGAACATCCTGTGGACCGGCGAGCGGGCGCTGCTCATCGACCCGGCCGCGCATGGCGGGCACCGCGAGACCGACCTCGCGATGATGGCGCTCTTCGGGACACCGCACCTCGACACCGTCCTCGGCGCCTACGATGAGGCCGCGCCCCTGGCGGACGGATGGCGCTCCCGCGTCCCGTTGCACCAACTGCACCCGCTGCTCGTCCATGTGGCGCTGTTCGGCGGGTCGTACCGGGGGTCTCTGGTCGAGGCGGCCCGCGCGTCCCTCGGCTGACGCGGCTCACGACTTGGTAACTCCGCCTCCATGGGTTTTTGTCGCGTTGCATATGCGGTAGAAACGACGGGCGATCCGGCAGGAAGGGCAGGTTGGCAACCCCATGGACGACGGCAGGCGCGAGGACCCGGGTACCCGTCTCGGCTCTTGGAAGGGCCTCGTCCCGCTCGGCGTGGCCGCGGCCGCCGCGCTGCTGATCGGCGGCGGCGTGGACACGGTGCACCGCCACCAGCGCGCCGCCGAGAAGGAGCACGAGGCGAAGCCCGCCGCCAAGGCCGAGAAGACCGAACCGTCCGTCGTCGTCGGCGTGGCCAAGCAGGGCACGTCGCTCCTCGTCCGAGACGTGCAGACCGGGGCGAACGTGGGGCTCCCCGTCGCTGCTCCAGAGGGCCGCCGCTTCCACCGCGTCGCCGCCCTGAAGGACGGCTCGTACGTCGTCGCGTCCCCGGGAGACCGTGACGTCACCTTCCAGCGCCTCCGCCTGGACGACGGGCGCCCGAAGGACCTCAAGCCCATCCCCAAGGCCACCGTCCCCGGCGTCTCCACCGCCTGGTCGGACCTCGCCGTGAGCCCGGACGGCGCGAGCATCGCCTACGTCATCTACAAGGGAGCGCGCGCCCGCGTGGACGTCGTGTCGCCGGAGACCGGTGTCCACAAGGTGTGGACGACCAAACTGCGCGCCCGCGTCGGAAGCCTCTCCTGGTCCGGCACCACGCTGTCCTTCGTGTGGAGCCCGGTCGGCTCGGCGAAGCACCAGGTCCGCAGCATCGACACCAACGGCGCCGCCGGAGACCTCAAGACCAGCAAGGCCGTCATGCCCCTGCCCAAGGGCAGCTCCAACGCCGTCCTGAGCCGGGACGGCAACTCCCTCATCGCGGCCGTGGCGAAGAACTCCGAACTGACGCTCCAGACCTTCACCCTGCAGGGAGCCCCCACCAAGACCCTGTGGACGCAGAAGGTGAAGGCCGAGCCCACCGCCCTCGACATCGCCCACACCGGCCACGGCGTCATGGCGACCGCGGGCGACCTCTACGCGCAGGGCGTCCCGACCGTCCCGGGAGAGGATCTCGCCGACGCGGCCTGGTGAGACCTAGAGTGGGTCGCAAAACCGGGCGAACGGAGCGAAACCGTGGGCATGGTGATGGCAGTCAGCTTCACCCGTTACGGCCGGCTGTTCTACCTCGACCCGGGCCCGCACAGCCCCAGGGTCGGCGACAAGGTCCTCGTCCCCACCGACTCCGGCCCCGAGGTCGCCGAGTGCGTGTGGGCGCCCCAGTGGGTCTCCGAGGACATCGACGGCCTCCCCGAGTGCGCGGGCCCCGCCACCGACGAGCACCTGGCCCGCGACGAGGCCAACCGCCGCCGCCGCGCCGAGGGCCGCTCGATCGCCAAGCGCCTCATCCGCAAGCACGACCTTCCGATGAAGGTCATCGGCGTCGACTACCTCGACGCCGACAACGTCTTCAAGATCTACTTCACCGCCCCGCACCGCGTCGACTTCCGCGCCCTCGTCCGCGACCTGGCCCGCGGCATCAAGGCCCGCGTCGAACTGCGCCAGGTAGGCCCCCGCGACGAGGCCCGCCTCCAGGGCGGCATCGGCCCCTGCGGCCGCGACCTGTGCTGCGCCACCTTCCTCAAGGACTTCGAACCCGTCTCCGTCCGCATGGCGAAGGACCAGGACCTCCCGGTCAACCCGCTCCGCATAGCCGGCGCCTGCGGCCGCCTGATGTGCTGCCTCAAGTACGAGCACCCCCTCTACATGGAGTTCAAGGAGAAGGCGCCCCGCCTGGGCTCGCGCGTCAGCACACCGGAGGGCGAGGGCCAGGTCATCGGCTACAACGTTCCCGGCGACCGCGTCACGGTGAAAGTGGGCTCCCGCCGCTGCTCCTGCCCCTCCGCCTCGGTCTGCTCCCCCCGCCAACAACACGACGCCCACTACAACCCCACCCCCGACGACCCCACCTGACCGACGTCCCACCGCCGACAAGCAGACGTGGGCGGGTCGCCAGCCGGTGCCGTCGTGGTGCTACAGCCTTCCGTTGAACCGACGCCGGACGACGCGAGAGCGGGCGCGTCGTGGAACCGGCCGGACTGCTGACCGCCAACGGCCGCTGGTACCTCATCGCCTGGTGCCGCACACGCCGGGCCGGACGGGGCTTCGCCGCATCGAACCTCAAGGGTTGATATACGGTCGCGGGCAACCTTGGCACCTTCCTCCCCTTGTCGCGGCTCTCTGGTTTTCGCACCATTCCGGGCAAGGCGCCATTTCCCGCAGGAGGTACTCCGTGAGACTGCGCGTCGCGACCTTGCTCGCGGGCATCGCCGCCGTCCTGGCCGCCGTCAGTCCCGCGGCGTCCGCCTCGCCGGGGGCCGGGCGGGACGTGCGTCCCGTCGCGGCGCCGGGTGCGGAAGGGGGCCAGGCGGTCTACGCCGGGGGAACGCGCTGCGTCCTCGGGTTCAACGTGCGGCAGAACGGGACGTACTACTTCCTCACCGCGGGCGGTTGCGCACAGGTCGGCATGGCGGTCTACGCCGATCCGGGGCTGACCGTCCAGCTCGGGACGGTCGTCTCGGCCACGACCGGCGGCGTCGCGCTCGTCCGGTATGTGGAGCCCTCCGTGGAGAGGCCCGGGAGCGTGTACCTCTACCCCGGGTCCCAGGACATCACGACGGCGGGCAGGCCGGTCGTCGGGCAGCGCGTCTGCCGCAGCGGGCCCACCACGGGCCTGCGCTGCGGCAGCGTGACGGCGGTCAACGTGACCGTGAACTTCCCCGACGGGACCGTCACCGGGGTGGCGATGACGAACATATGCACGGAGCCCGGGGACGGTCCCGGGGCTCCGTACTTCTCGGGCAGCACAGCGGTCGGGCTGGGGATCGGCGGCTCGGGCAACTGCACCAGCGGCGGAACGTCCTACTTCCTGCCGATCTCCCCGGTGCTCAGCGCCTTCGGTGTCAGCGTGTACTAGCGCTTGGGGAGGAACTGGGCGAGGGCCGCGGTGACGCCGCAGAAGGCCATGACGGGGAAGAGGGATGCCTGGAAGGCGTCCTCGACCTCGCCCAGCGCGCCGTAGAAGACGATCCCGACCAGCGCGACGCCGAGGGCGTTGCCGACCTGCTGCGCGGTGGACAGGACCCCCGCGGCCGAGGCGGCGTGCCGGTCGGTCACGCCGGACAGGACGAGCTCCGACAGCGGCGCCAGGACGAAGCCCATGCCCGCCCCGACGAGGGCCAGGCCCGGGATGAGCCAGCCGATGGCCTGCCCGGTCTCGGCGAGCAGGAGCAGGCACCCGGCGGCCTGCACCGCGGCGCCCAGCGCGAGGGCCTGCCGCCCCAGACGGGCGGCGACGGCCGTGGCGCGGGTGGACGCGGCGAAGTAGCCCGCGCCCAAGGCGACGAAGAGCAGTCCTGACTCCAGGGCGCTGAGGCCGCGCCCCTGCTGGAGGTACAGGGCGAGGTAGAGGAAGAAGGACGCCATCGCCAGGGTGTAGACGAGCGCCAGGCCGCTGCCGACGCGGAACGCGGGCTCGCGGAACAGCGCGGGCGCCACGAGGGGCGCGCTGCTGCGGCGCTGGGACAGGGCGAACGCGGCGAGCAGGACGACCGAAGCGGCGAGCGACGCCCACGTCCAGGCGGGCCAGCCCAGGCGGCGTCCCTCGATCAGGGGAAGGACGAGCGCGACGAGCCCGAGGGTGACCAGGACCGTCCCCGGGACGTCCAGGCGGGTCCCGGCGGAGCGCGGCTGGGACGGGACGGTCCGGCGGATCAGCGCGAGCGTGACGAGCCCGACCGGGACGTTGATCAGGAAGATGCTGCGCCAGCCGGTGCCGAACAGGTCCGCCTGGATCAGCACACCCCCGATGAGCTGCCCGAACACGCCGCCCAGGCCCATCGCGAGGCCGTAGGCGGTGAACGCCCTGGCGCGCGCCTCCCCGGTGTACACGCCGTTGATGATCCCGAGGACCTGCGGCATCAGCAGCGCGGCCGCGATCCCCTGCACGACCCTGCCGGCGATCAGCGTGCCGGGGGACGGGGCGAGCCCGCACGCGAGCGAGGCGGCCGTGAACACCGCGAGGCCGAGCGCGTACATCCGGCGGCGTCCGGCCAGGTCGCCGAGGCGGCCACCGGTGATCAGCCCGCTGCCGAGCGCCAGCCCGAACCCGGCGACGACCCACTGGATCGCCGTCGCACCGGCGCCGAGGTCGGCCTGGATGTCGGGGATCGCCACGTTCACGATGAAGAAGTCGAGGGTGGTGATGAAGATGCCGGTGAGCAGGACGAGCAGGGCGCCGACGGACGCGGCCGGCGGAGGCGCGGCCTCGCGCGGGTGCCGTCCCGCCACTGGAGTCGCCGTGTGCGACATGGTTCTCCTCAGGTCGTTGTTGTCCGCACCTAGACGATCTCGCCGGGGAGGTCGTGAAGGCGATGACGCGTGAGGTAATGCCGCGTAATTGGGTTGTGGTGCCAGGGCGGCCGCCCTAGCGTCCGTCGCATGGACTTGGACAGGCCCGCACGACGGCTCGGGCAAGACGACCTGGCCGCCTGCCAGCGGCTCGCCGAAGACCGCGAGTGGGGCCGCGAAGACCGCAAGTGGCGGTTCCTGTTCTCGGTCGGCGACGTCTACGGGATCGACGACGGGAACGGCGAACTCGCCGCCGCATTGGTGTCAACCCCATACGGCGGGGACGTCGCGGCCATCAGCATGGTGCTCGTGGCCAAGCGCTACGAGCGGCGTGGCCTGGGCGGTCGCATCATGCGGCACGCGATGGACAACACCGACACGAAGAGCTTCTGCCTGACGGCCACCGAATACGGGCGTCCGCTGTATGAGCGTCTGGGGTTCCGCTCCGTCGGGCTCTGCACGACGTACAAGGGCATAGGGGAGGGGCCGTACAAGCGGGGCGTATCCGTGCCGGCGGAGGCGGCGGACATGCCCGCCGTCCATGCGCTGGACACCGAGGTCTTCGGCGCCGACCGCTCACGGCTGGTCGAAGGACTGCCGTCGTTCTGCGAGACCTTCCGCGTCGTCCGGGACGAGACCGGCATCAAGGGGTTCGGCGGCGTGTGGTGGAACGACGACCGGGCTGTGGTCGGCCCCGTCACCGCCCAGGACGCCGAGACCGCGCTCGCGCTCGTCGAAGAGATCGTCCCGGCCGGGCCGATCCGACTGGACATCGACCACCGGCATCCCGAGCTGGTCGAATGGGCGCGGGGGCACGGCCTGCGCCCGGCGTTCACCACCACGGTCATGGAGTACGGCGCGCCCATCGCGAACGACCCGGCGCGCCTCTACCTCCCCGTGGCCCAAGCGCTCGGCTGACCTGCGCTTTCCCGTGATCCAGGGCCTCGGCGGACCTATCCCTTCGCGGGGGACGGGCTTCCGCCGGGCAGCGCATAGCGGACGATCTTCTTCCACGTGCCCGTGACCTGCTTCGACAGCGAGCCCGTGTGATAAGGGATGTCGTACTTGTCGCACAGGGCGCGGATGCGCGGGGCGATCTCGGCGTACCGGTTGCTCGGCATGTCGGGGAACAGGTGGTGCTCGATCTGGTGGCTGAGGTTGCCCGTCATCAGGTGGAACAGCTCGCCGCCCGTGATGTTGGCCGAGCCGCACAGCTGCCGGACGTACCACTCGCCCTGCGTCTCGCCGTCCAGCCGCTCCTCCTCGAACACCTCCACGTCGCCGGGGAAGTGGCCGCAAAAGATGATCATGTGGGCCCAGACATTGCGGAGCACGTTCGCGGTGGCGTTCGCGGTCAGCGTGGACAGGAACTGCGGGCCGCTGAGCAGCGGGAACGCCAGGTAGTCCTTGCCCCACTGGCGGCGGATCTTGCGGCCGATGGCGCGCAGCTTCTCCCTGGTCACCGCCTCGTCGGCCGTCCCGGCCCGGATCTTGTCGATCTCCAGGTCGTGCAGCGCCACCCCGTACTCGAAGAACATCGCCAGCAGCAGGTTGTAGAGCGGCTGCGCGAGGTGCGCCGGGGACCACGGCTGCTCGGGCGCGACGCGCAGGATGCCGTAGCCGACGTCGTTGTCCTTGCCGAGGATGTTCGTGAACGTGTGGTGGACGAAGTTGTGCGAGTGCTTCCACTGCTCGGCCGGTGAGACGTTGTCCCACTCCCAGGTCGTGGAATGGATCTTCGGGTCGCGCATCCAGTCCCACTGGCCGTGCATGACGTTGTGCCCGATCTCCATGTTCTCCAGGATCTTCGCGACGGCCAGCGTCGCGGTCCCGGCGATCCAGGCGGGCGGCAGCGAGGAGGCGAGCAGCAGCGCCCGGCCGCCGATCTCCAGGCCGCGCTGCCAGCGGATCACCCGGCGGATGTAGGACGCGTCGCGCTCGCCGAGATCGGACATGATCTCCTCGCGCAGCGCGTCCAGTTCGGCGGCGATGGTCTCGTAGTCCTCGGCCGTCAGGTGCTCGGTCATGCTGCTCCCTTCACAGTTCGATCTCCACGGGCCCGGCGGCCGCCGAGACGCAGGTCTGGACGATCTCGCCCTCGTCGCCGTGCACCTCGCCGGTGCGCAGGTCGCGGACCTTGCCGGACGCGAGCCGCCCGACGCAGCCGCGGCAGATGCCCATCCGGCATCCGCTCGGCAGCAGCGCCCCGGCGTCCTCGCCGGCCACCAGGAGGGGCGTGCCCCCGTCCGCGTCGGCCGTGACGCCGCTCCTGGTGAACGTGACGCGCCCGCCCTCGCCCCCGCCGCCGTCCAGGACGACCTGGAACCGCTCGACGCGCAGCCTCTCCTCGATCCCGGCGGCCCGCCAGTGCGCGGAGAGGTCGTCGAGCATGTCTCCCGGACCGCACGCCCACGCCTCGCGCTCCGCCCAGTCGGGGCAGACGTCGGGCAGTTCGGCCGGCTTGAGGCGGCCTTCGGTGGTCGTGTGGCGCTCGTGCAGGCGCACTCCGGGCATCCGGCGGATCTCGTCGCCGAAGATGACGTCCCCGGCCGTCCGGTCCGAGTGGACGAGCACCGCGTCGGCCGCGCCGCCGAGATGCCGCAGCATGGCCATGACCGGCGTGATCCCGCTGCCGGCCGTCACGAACAGCAGCTTGCCGGGCACGGGTGAGGGGAGGGTGAACTCGCCCTCCGGCTGCGACAGGCGGACGATCGTTCCGGGCCTGATCCCGCTGACCAGGTGCGCGGAGACGAACCCGTCGCGGGCCGCCTTGACGGTGATCGTGATGCGGCCGTCGCGGCGCGGCGGCGACGACAGCGAGAACGTCCGCCAGTGCCGGACGCCGCCGACGTCCACGCCGATCTTGACCCACTGGCCGGGCCGATGGGCACGCCAGGCAGGCCCCGGTTTGATCACCAGGGTCGCGGTGGAGGGGGCCTCGCGCCGGACGGACTCGATCCGTCCGCGCAGCTCGGCCGTGGACCACAGAGGGTTGACCAGGCCGAGGTAATCCTCCGGCAGGAGCGGCGTCGTGAGAAGCCGGGCGGCCGCCGCGATCCGCCGTCCCGCGCTGGAGCGGCCTGGACGTCGCGGTGCGATGGTCAAGGTTTCCTCCCCGGAGGCGCTAACTTACGTTCGCGTAACCTACGGTCGCGTAGGAATCGGGGAAGATTCAAGGCTTCGGCGGCCAAAGCGACAGGCATCACACCATCAGCTGATGTTCCATCCACGGATGTAATGTCCGCTGATAAAAGACGATCCACGATTTGTCGGCCGAGCAAGAAGCCCCGTGCCCGCCCGGAGAGCACTGCACGCGGCGTTCGGCCGCTCCTTGGGCGGCTTCGCCCCGTCCACCGCCGGTGTCGAGCCGCCATTGAGGTATGCCCTGGCGCGCTGCCGCTCCCCTTCGATCCGGGAGCGGGTCCTCCGCGAGGTGTCCGCAGCTGCTCCGGCCGCTATTTCATCTATTTCTCACCCGTGCCTCACGAACGCCACAGGAGCGGTCAAGAGCCTCATCCGCATGAATCGGAGACTCCTGGTCAACGGCGCGTTGGGCGTGCTGCTCGCCGCCGGGGCCGGAACCGCGTACTTCGCACTCGGCGACGGAGACGACGGCGCCGCCGCGTCCACCCGCCTCTCCCGCGTCTCGCGCGGGACGGTGATCTCGTCGGTGTCGGCGTCCGGCTCGGTGGGGAGCGCCCGGAGCCGTTCGCTGTCCTTCGGCGCCTCCGGGACGGTCGCCAAGATCTACGTCAGGGCGGGGCAGAAGGTGAAGACGGGCGACGTCCTGGCCCGCCTCGACCAGACCGAGGCGATCGAGAACGTCAACGCCGCCAAGGCGAACCTGGCCGTCGCCGCCGACGGGGACACCTCTTCCGAGAAGGGCTACGCCGGTTACGTCCAGGCGAAGAACTCCTACAACTCGGCCTTGCGCGCATACCAGGGGACCGTCCTGAAGGCCCCGTTCGCCGGGACGGTCACCGCCGTCAACGGGACGGTGGGCGGCGGCTCCAGTGGTTCATCCTCGTCCTCCTCGGGGTCGGGTTCCGGGTCCGGCTCCGGGTCGTCCTCGCCCTCCTCGTCATCCGCCTCCTCCTCGTCGGGCTCGGGCTTCGTCGAACTCGCCGACACTGCGCACCTCCAGGTCGAGGGGGAGTTCACGGAGGCGGACACCACCAAGCTGAAAGCGGGTCAGGCCGCCACGGTCACCTTCGACGCGCTCACCGGAACGACCGCCACCGGCAAGATCACCGCGATCGGCGCGGCGCCGACGACCACCGACAACGTCGTGAAGTTCCCCGCCACGATCGCGTTGGAGGACGTCCCGTCCGGGGTCCGGCTCGGCCAGACCGCCACGGTGGAGATCACCGTGGCGCGGGCGGAGGACGTCCTCCATGTGCCGAGTGCGGCGGTCAGGACGGCCGGCGGGCAGAGCACGGTCACGGTCGTCCGCAACGGCAGGCAGATCCCGACGACGGTCGAGACCGGCGTCAAGGGCGACCAGGGAACCGAGATCAAGTCGGGCCTGAACGAAGGCGACCAGGTCGCCGTGACCTCCACGTCCGGCAGCGGGAACACGAGCGAACGCGGCTTCCCCGGCGGTGGCGGCGGTGGCGGCCCCGGGCTCGGCGGAGCGCCGGGTGGAGCGCCGGGCGGCGGAGGCCGTCGATGACCGCGCCGAGGCCGCCCGCCGCGGGGGCGCCGCCGGCGCTCGACATGCGCGGCGTGACGAAGGTGTACGGGACGGGCGACACCGCCGTCCACGCCCTGCGCGGCGTCTCGCTCACCGTGGAGCGCGGCGACTACGTGGCGATCATGGGCGCGTCGGGCTCGGGCAAGTCGACGCTGATGAACATCATCGGCTGCCTGGACGTGCCGAGCGCCGGCCGCTGCCTCCTCGACGGCATCGACGTCGCCGGCCTGGCCGAGCGGAACCTCGCGATCCTGCGCAACCGCCGCATCGGGTTCGTCTTCCAGTCGTTCAACCTGATCCCGAGGATGTCGGCGCAGGCCAACGTGGAACTGCCCCTCGCCTACGGCGGGCTCAAGGGGGCCGAACGGCGGCGCCGCGCTCTCGCCGCCCTGCGCGAGGTCGGCCTCGCCGACCGCACCCGGCACGAGCCGAACGAGCTGTCGGGCGGCCAGCAGCAGCGCGTCGCCGTCGCCCGCGCCCTGGTCACCGCGCCGACCCTGCTGCTCGCGGACGAGCCGACCGGCGCGCTGGACAGCGCCTCCACCGCCGACGTCCTCGGCGTCTTCGACCGGCTCAGCCGCACCGGCCGCACCATCGTCGTGATCACTCACGAGGACGACGTCGCCGCACACGCCAAGCGGACCGTCCGGCTCGTGGACGGCCGCGTCGTGGCGGACGTCCGCCGGGAGGTCGCAAGGTGAGCGCCTTCGAGATCCTGCGCTTCGCCGTGCGCGGGCTGTCGGCCAACAAGCTGCGCAGCTCCCTCACCACGCTGGGCATCATGATCGGCGTCGGCGCGGTCATCCTGCTCGTCGCGGTCGGCAACGGCTCCTCGGAGCAGATCAAGAAGAGCATCCAGCGCCTCGGCGCCGCCTCCCTCACCGTCACGCCGTCCACGACGGGCCGCGGCGGCCCGGGCGGCTTCGGGACGCAGGACCAGGCCTCCGGCCCGCGCACCCAGGCCCGGGACCTCACCGTGCAGGACGCCGAAGCGCTCACCGCCGCCGGCCAGGCCCCGTCGGTCAGGAGCGCGTCGCCCGTCGTGACCGGCCAGTCCGTCACCGCCGGGTACGCGGGCACGAGCACGACCATCGACCGGTTCGTCGGGACGACGCCGTCCTACTTCGCGGCCGCGAACAAGACCCTCGCGTCCGGCGCGGCGTTCACCGCCGATGACGTCACCGCCGCGAGCAAGACGGTCGTGCTCGGCAGCACGGTGGCCACCGACCTGTTCGGACGCGTGGACCCGATCGGCAAGAAGATCGACGTGGGCGGGATCCGCTTCACCGTCACGGGCGTCCTCAAGGCGACCGGCTCCTCCTCGTCCACCTTCTCCGACCCGGACGGCATCGCCGTCGCGCCGCTTCCCGCCGTCCAGGAGACCCTCACCGGCTACGGCGCGCTCGACCAGATCATCGTCCAGGCCAAGGACACCGGCGCCGTCGACGCCGCCGAGGCCGAGGTCACCGGCATCCTCGGCCAGCGGCACGGCACGGGCTCCTCCGGTACCGCCGACTTCACGGTCTCCAGCCAGGCGAGCGTCCAGTCGGCGGTCAGCGAGTCGAGCCGGACCTTCACCGTCCTGCTCGGCGCCGTCGCGGCGATCAGCCTCCTGGTCGGCGGCATCGGCATCACCAACATCATGCTGGTCACCGTCACCGAACGGACCCGCGAGATCGGCATCCGCAAGGCCATCGGCGCTCCGCGCGGCGCGATCCTCGGCCAGTTCGTCGCGGAGGCCACCGTCCTCAGCCTCGTCGGCGGCCTGCTCGGCGTCCTCGCGGGCGTCATCGGCAGCCTCTTCACGATCGCGGGCGTGGAACCCGTCCTGGTGCCCTCATCGATCGTCCTGGCTCTGGCCGTCTCCGTGGCGATCGGCCTGTTCTTCGGCAGCTACCCGGCCAACCGCGCCGCCAAGCTCCGTCCCATAGACGCCCTACGCCACGACTGACTGAAGGACTCCTATGCGCCATCCAGGCCATCACCCACCGAAACACGCCCACAGCAGTCACCGAAAGCGCCCCAGGACCACTGAACGCCACATGCCCCCTCAGAACACGCCCGAGCGCACGCGGGTGCGCTGTGACCGGGGGGCGGGAAATGCCTGACGAGCCGATGGGGGACGCGGAACTCCTGGCGAGTTCGCCGTTCGAAGACGATCTCGGCGCCGAGTTGACGGAAGGGCCGTCGCAGAGGTCTTTGCCAGGGCCGACGCTCTACCTCGCGGCCGGGGTCATCCTGGTGGCCGGTTTCCTCTGCGGCGTCCAAGCGCACAAGTGGTCGTCGGACGGGTCAACCGGCCCGTCCGCCGGCGGCGCGGCCGGGGGCCCGGAAGCCGGACGCGCACGGACCGGGGGCTACGGCGGCCCACCCGCTTCCGGCGACGGCCCCGGCCAATACGGCGCACCAGGCAACGGGCCGGCGAACGGACCGGGGAGCGGCGCGAACGGAACGCCGGGAACCGTGGGGACGGTGACCAAGGTCGTCGGCGACACCCTGTACCTGCGCACCTCGTCCGGCAAGACCATCAAGGTCAGGACGACCGGCACGACCAAGATCCGCATTGTCGAGGACGGCGCGCTGCGCGACCTCGGCGCGGGCACGACCGTCGTCGTCCGCGGCTCCACGGGTGAGGACGGCTCCCTCACCGCGACCACCGTGAACGAAGGCTCCGGCCGTTGATCGCCGCGGATGGACGCACCCGAGCAGACCGACAAATCACATGGGAAGGATGATCTCGATGGGCAGCACAGGCTCACGCCGAATCCTCGGCGTCCTGGCCGTCGGCGGTGTGCTCCTGCTGAGCACGGCATGCGGAAACGGCGACACGACGACCGCGGGCCCTGACAAGTCCGCCGCCGCCGATCCGATGGCCTCATTCCGAGCATGCCTTGAAAAGCAGGGCGTCACCCTCCCGAACGGCGGCCCCGCCGCCGGCGGCACACCCCCCTCCGCCCCACCCACCCGCCCAACCGACGCCCCATCAACCCACCCCACCGACGCCCCAACGACCCACCCAGGCGCCCCCGGACCCGGCCGCCCCACCAACGCCCCAACCCAACGCCCCACGAGATCCGCAGCAGAACAAAAAGCCATGCAGACCTGCGCCTCCCTAGCCCCCCAACGACGCAATGGCCCAGGCGGAGCCCCACCCTCCGGCCTCCCGCAGGAGAACAACACCCCCTGACCCACACCCCTGCGACCTCGCCCAGCCCCGCAACCCCAACCCAGGCGAGGGCACCGCCGGACCTCCCCCAGGTGAACGGCGATCGCTGATCCGTACGCGTGCAGGCTCTGCCCGCGCAAGGGCACTACTGACGGGCGCACTACCCGGGCTCCTGCAGTGGACGCTGATCGTTGACCCGCCCGCCTGCTTGACCACACCTCTGTGGCCTTGACCGGCACTGCGACAGCGACACGGGTGAGGGCGCTGCCGGGTCACTCACAGGTGAACAGTGGCCACTGGCCTGCGCCCTCGCGGGGCTTGGTTCGGCGCTGCGGCAGTGGCGCAGGTGTGGCGCTCCTTCCGGCACTCCGCAGGAGAACGACGACCCCCGGCCCCATGGAGCAGCAGGCCGGCGAAGCAGGCCCGCAACGCGTCCAGACGACCTCTTGGAGCAGTCGTACGTGCAGCTGCTGGTGGAGCCCGGTGAGCTCCAGCACCTGAAACCCTTCCTGGAGACGAGCTTCTACCGCGGCGACAGCTTCGAACTGGGGCTCAAATGGCTGCTCGACGGCATCGAACACGAATACCGAGGAAAGTAGCCGTCGACCACCGTGCCGACGTAGCGTAGGCGGCGGCGTACGTGCCGCGACGACGAGACGGGGGCCAGGTGCGGGCAGCGAGAATCATCAGCGTGGCCATCATGCTGGTCCTGGCGACTGCCACCGGCTGCGACAGCGGTGACAAGAACACGACCCAGGCCGCGAGCGTTCCCACGGGCCTCGGGCAGTTCTACGGGCAGAAGCCCTCCTGGAAGGGCTGCGGCAACGGGTTCGAGTGCGCGACCGTACAGGTCCCGTTGGACTATGCCAAGCCGTCCGGCGAGAAGGTCGGTATCAAGGTCATCAGGCTTCCGGCCGAAGACGAGAAGAACCGGATCGGTTCCCTGCTCACCAACCCCGGGGGCCCGGGTGGCTCCGGCGTCGACTTCGTCCGCCAGGCCGCCCGCTCCTTCGGAGACGACCTGCGCCGCCGCTTCGACATCGTCGGCTTCGACCCGCGCGGCGTGGCGTCCAGTGACCCTGTCCGCTGCAACACCGGGCCGCAGTTGGACGAGTTCTTCGCCACGGACGCCTCCCCGGACGACCCGAAGGAGACCAACCAACTGGGCAGCGCGAGCAAGGCCTTCGCAGAGCGCTGCAAAGCCAAGGCCGACTCTGAGCTTCCCTACGTCGGCACGGTCAACGCCGCCCGCGACATGGACGTCCTACGCGCCGCCTTGGGCGACCAGAAGCTCACCTACTACGGTGCCTCCTACGGCACCTACCTGGGCGCCTTCTACGCCGAGCAGTTCCCCAAGAACATCCGGGCCTTCGTCCTGGACGGCGCCGTCGACCCGAAGCTCTCCTCCACGGACCTCCTGATCGAGCAGGCCAAGGGCTTCGAGACCGCCCTGCGCGCCTTCGCCGACGACTGCGTCAAGTCGGGTGCCTGCCCCTTCGGCGCCACCCCGGACGCGGTCATCGGCCAGGTCTCGTCCTTCCTCACGGCCACGGACAAGAAGCCCCTCAGCAATACGCGCGACTCCCGCAAGGTCACCGAGTCCCTGGCCGTGATGGGCATCGCTCGAGCCCTCTACGTCAAGGAGTACTGGCCCGTCCTGCGCCAGGCGCTCACGCAGGCTATGCAGAAGGGCGACGGCACCCTCCTCCTAGCCCTCGCGGACGAGATGGTCGAACGCAAGCCCAACGGCACCTACAGCAACCAGACCGACGCCAACATGGCCGTCAACTGCGTCGACAAGCCCAACCCACCGGACCTCGCCGCCTACGGCAAGTCCGCCGAGCAGGCCAAGAAGGTCGCCCCCCGCTTCGGACCTTTCGTCGTCTGGGGCGGCCTCCCGTGCGTCTACTGGCCCGTCCAGACCAAGCAGGCGCCCAAGCCCATCACCGCCCAAGGCGCCGCCCCCATCGTCGTCATCGGAACCATCCGCGACCCCGCCACCCCCTACAAGTGGGCCCAGAGCCTCGCCGGCCAGCTCTCCAGCGGCGTCCTGCTCACCTTCGACGGCGACGGCCACACCGCCTACCTCCAGGGCAACTCCTGCATCACCAAGACCACCGACGACTACCTGATCACCACCGACCCGCCCAAGGACGGAACCACCTGCCGCTGATTAACCGGTGCACACCCACCTCCAACACCCGGTAGACTTCTTCCCGCCGTGCCCCGCACGGCAGGCCGCCTTAGCTCAGTCGGCAGAGCGATTCACTCGTAATGAATAGGTCATCGGTTCGATTCCGATAGGCGGCTCCCACCTCAGAGGCCCCTTCCGATCATGGAAGGGACCTTCTTTGCTAACAGGGTTGCTAACAGCGTTGCCTATGCGGCCCCGCTCATGACCCGCGCGAACACGTCCGCCGCAGCCACCTCGGCCGACCGGACCACGTGCGCGTAGACCCGAAGCGTGATGGCCGGGTCAGCGTGCCGGAGCCGAGCGGCGACGACGTGAACGGGCACACCCGCCAGGAGCAGAGTCGTCGCGTGGATGTGGCGCAAGTCGTGGACCCGAGCATGCGGCAGCGGTTCAGTCAGGCGCGGGCCTTCCTTGGGCTCGTTGTGGGCCCGGATGGTTTTGGCCATCAGCGCGCCGACCGAGTCCGGATGGATCGGGTCGCCCCACCCAGTAGCGAACACGTAGCCGTCTTCCGTGCCCCGCCACCTGTCACCGACGAGGAGCTGTCAGCAGCCTGGGCCTTCCTTGCCACGGTCTGTCACACCTTGCGCGCCGTACGCGCGAACGAGCCCCCGGAGCGTTGCGCACCCGTGCGGTACGTGTGCCGCTGAGGCGACCAGCAACCCAGGTCAGGCACGGGGTGCCGGGTCGTTAGCCAAGCCGATCAAGAAGCACTCCTGGTCACTTGCGGTACGGCGCCCTACCAGGTCAGCGTCATCAGCCGGCAGGATCGGGACTATCCCCAGTGATCACCGCCTCCTATTGGGTTTCCAGGGCCGAGTCGGTCTCGGCATCAGTAGCGCCCCGCCAGCGGCCGGTCTTCTGATCTTGGAGTAGCCATGGCTGGTGAAGTGATCCCTCGACCCAACGCCGCATCCACTCGGCGATGCCGAAATGCTGCGGAAACAGGGAAACCTCATACTGTTCCGCGGGCGCGGGGTTCGGGTCGATCGCCCACATCCGGAGGGACGGGTCAGTGGTGTCAACGTAGGAAACGATGCCGCATCCCCAGTTGCAGATCGGCAGCAGTGCTCTGGCCATCGGGTGCCACGCTTCGGGCCAGTTCTGCTGTTGCTCTTCGTAGTCGCGAAGGATGACCCCGAGGGGCTCAAGGCCATAAGCGGGGCCAAACCCGCCATCGCCGAGTTCGAGGTAGCAGCGGCGGAGCAGAGACGGCAGGGGGCGGCCCAACAGGGCTTCACACTCCTCCACTGCGTCGCCCCGAGCGGGGGTCAGTGGCGGTAGGGGCTCGAATAGACCGGCGGTATGGGCGGCGGTGTACTCGGGCGTACCGCGCCAGTACACCCGCTGAAGCTGGCCGTCAGGGGCGTACTTGAACGCTCCGCCGCCTGCGGTATCGACGCCTGGAGGTCCGAATCTCTCGTCGAGGTGGTCACCCGACTCCACCCGGGTGCGCACGGCTTCGAATACGAGGTCGTCTTCGGTGATCACACGCCAAGGATGCCGTGGAGGTCGGACAGAGTTGGGGTCAGAGCAGGCGAGCGGCCCGAGCTGCTGACGCGGGTGCTAACGGCAGGTCTGGACGGGCCTGGACGAAGACCGGGCGCCCTCGGCGGCGACGGGGACGATTCGCACCTTGGTCTTGAGGCGTAACATCTGGCGGTACTCGACTGGATCACACTATGAGCTGATGACCTTCGAGGAGCGCCACCGGGTCGAGCCGAGCACACCGACGCCATCCGAGAGGCCATGTCCGAACTGCCCGCGCGGCCTGGTGCCCGACGCTAAGGAGCCCCCCACCCATGAAGATCATCGACCGCGTTAAGACGTACGCCCGAAAGATAACGGGACGCGACGTCGACCCCGCGCCGGCTGAGCGCGACCGCGCAGAGCACGAGCCGGACCGCGAGGACAAGGAGCTCGCGGAATCCGCTACCTCGGAGACGCCGGAGTCTGAACCGACCACCGAGCCAGCCACGGAATCGACCGAGGAGGCGACTACGGAGCCCGCTGCCGAGGCGGCTGCGGAGTCGGCCGCTGAGTCGGTTGCGGAGCGGGACGCTGAGCCGCCTGCGGAGCCCGCTGCTGAGTCGGACGCGGAGTCGGACGCGGAGGCCGCTGCGGAATCGACTGCGGAGCCGGCCGTCGAGTCGGACGCTGGGTCGGAGACGGAGGCCGCTGCCGAGTCGGCCGGCGAGCCCGCTGCTGAGTCGGACGCGGGGGCCGCTGCGGAGTCGGCCCTTGAGCCGGCCGCCGAGTCGGACACAGAGGCCGCTACGGAATCTACTGCGGAGCCGGCTGCTGAACCGGACGCGGAGCCGAGCACGAAGGCCGCCGCGTGCCCTCGTTGCGGTGCGACCGGCGATGCGCCCTGCACGACTCCGTCCGGTAAGGCCACGAAGACCCACAAGGGACGCGAGCAGTGAGCAGCGGCGCTCCGCCGATGTCGAGTGCGAGGGGACGATGCCGTCGCACTTCCGCGCTCACTGCGGAGGTGATCGGCCGTCACTGCGGTCGGCGAGGACGGCCAGGCGACGCGCGGTCACGGTGGCGCCGGGGGTAGACCCTGAGGGCCAGGTGGCTGGCGCCGCTCCCTCGCCGCGCCCGCCACCTGGGCCCCGGCCCGTCGGCTGCCCGGGTACGTCCAAGGATGCTGAGGTTCTGCCCAGACTCGGGTTCATGCGCAGACTCGGCTTCCCCGCGATCGGTGTGAGCGGGCATGCCCCACGCCATGTCCTTCTGGACGTCCGCGCTGGACTAGGAGCAGGGGGGTCGAGCGCCTGGTCGAGTTGCTAGCGGCCATGTTCGTCTACTGCGCCTCGAAGGCACCCGCCTCTACCTCGGCGTCAGCCTCATCACGCTGATGCTCATGTACTTCGTGCGCGGCAACAGCGCCAAGGACCCGGACCGCGCCGAGACGCTGATGCTCCTCACCGTCACCATGGCCGCGTTCGGCGCGATGGACGGCCTTCTCAACAGCGGCAGCGGCGTCGCCGAGGACAAGAGCCTCGGGTGGTTTGCTCCGGCTCCGGCTGACGTCGCTGCCGACGCGCGTCGTTGTCGGGCGCGGTCTTGTCGGGTTGATGGTGGCGCTGCCTTCGCGTCCTGGCGATCCAACTCGTCGGGGCGCTCGTCAACCACGTCCGGCACATGCCCGCCGAGTGGGCAGGGGTCGTCGCCGCGCTCTTGGCGACGGTCCGGGTGGCCGGCTTGCCTCCCAGGGCATGCGCTCGGATTGCAGATGGGACCAACCGGACACGGGGAGCGCCGCGCGGAGGGGGCGTTCGGTACGATCTTGTGGGGATTCGGGGGATGGCGAGGTCGGACCTATGTTCAGGATCTTCCGTCGGCGACGCGGGGATGAACTAGCCGTCATCGACGCAGAGATCACTGCCCTCGGGGAGGCGCTGGCGGGGCATCCCTTCGTACCCGAGCAGCACGCCGCGGACGCCGAGCTCCTGGCCGACTACTCGCGTGCGCTCGACGCTTACGAGCAGGCCAAGAGGGCTTTCGTTGGAGACCGCGACCTGGCGGACGCTGCAGATGTGTTGATCGCGCTGGACGAGGGTCGTCACGCGCTCGCCTGCGTCGACGCCCGCCTCGCAGGTCGCCCGACGCCGCCCCGTCGGCCTCTGTGCTTCTTCGACCCGCGCCACGGCTCGTCCGCCGATCGCGTTTCCTGGACGCCTGAAGGGGGCGCCACCCGGATCATCGAAGTGTGCGCCGCTGACGCGGTGAGGATCCGGGAGGGCATGGCTCCCATCGACACCGGTCGGCGTGCGCGTCCGGAACCCAAGCCGCGCGTGCCTGCCCCTAGACCTCAGCCGCGCGAGCCTCAATCCAGGCCTCAGCCGCGCAAGTCTCAACCCGGAGCCCAGGCTCCACGTCCTCCCGCACAGCCCGCGCCCTTCAAGACGTGCCCGGCGGGCGTTCGCAAGACTCAACAAGCCCAGGGAGGCGGGAACAGAGAGTTCAAGTTTCCCCACCGTGAACCGCGCAGGCCCCAGGTGCTGGTCGTCCGCCTCCACGGCGGCGATCGGAAAGGTGTGGTCAAGCTCTTCGAGGACGGATACGCGAGGGTGCTACTACGAGGTCGCCTGGAGCGGAACCGCGTCGTAGAACCTCTCCCCGTGCGCGAGGACAAGCACGTTCACTTGCGTATCGATTCCAAGAGTCGGTGGGCTGCATGGCTGCAGCCCTTCGACACTGTCCCGATGGTCGACGACCGCATATCCTCACGCGGCTCCTTTGTCTTCCGCTACACGGGAGGTCCCGCGATCGTCCAGATGACCCACACCGAGGACGGCGACTTCTCCCTCACTGAGCTCACAACGGAATTCGAGCAGGGAGCGCACGTCCTGTCCGGCAAGGGTTCCACCTACGCCGAAGCCCACATGTCGGGCCCGACCTATCTCCATGTGCGAGCCGAAGGCAACTGGCAGATCAGGTTCACTCCCATGTGAGAGGCCTCCTGAGCTCGCGTCCGGTTGCCACCCGGCGACCCCGATGCCCCTCTTGGAAAGGGCGGCAGCGTCGAGGTGGGGCACCTTGGGACGAGCGGGTTGTCAGCTGCCTTTCGACAGGCGGCTCCCACGTTGAAGGCTCGTCGCGGGCCGGCGTATACGGCTTCCGTTAACGTTCTCTGCTCGTGTTGGGGCACCTGGGATCATGGTGGCGTCGTACGGGACGGCCTAGTGTGCCGTCCATGCGCATGCTGCACATCGGGCTGCGGGTCACCGACCTGGAGCGCTCGCTCGCCTTCTACACAGCGCTCGGGTACACCAAACTCGGCAGCGTTCCCGAGACGGGTTTCGGCAGCCTCACGATGCTCAAGCTTCCCGACGATCCGTTCGTCAGCCTTGAACTCGTGCACGATCCCGAGAGGCCGGTCGAGAACATCAGCGCCGTCAACCATCTCGTCGTACAGGTGGACGATCTGGACGCCACGATCGCTGATCTCGCCGTCAAGGGGGTCGCGGCCGAGCCGCCTGCCGACCCCGGGCCGGGGATCAGGACGTCATGGCTGACCGACCCCGACGGCTACAGGATCGAACTCGTGCAATGGCCCTCGGGGCATCCGGCTGGAATGACAGAGGCCGATTTCGGCTGACGAGACGGCGTGACAGGTATCGAGGGGCCCAGCCAATGAGCTCGTCGTCATCCGCCTGATCACAGCCCTGCTGCGGGGCCGGGGCCGCACTACCCTTCGGCGGATGCAGAACCCCCCAGACCAGGTCCCCCCGCCTCTCGACGGCCCAGGCGTCGAGGTGACGGACGCTCGTGAACTCCTCCTCGGCTACCTGGAGTGGTATCGCGAGGCACTGATGCGCAAGCTCTCCGGGCTGCCCGACGATCGGCTCCGCGCGCCGGTCGAACCACTGGGATGGTCACCGCTCGGGTTGGTCCAGCATCTCGGTTGGGTCGAGCGCCGCTGGATGCGGTGGGGATTCGCCGCCGATGACGTCCTCGCCTACCCGCCCGGGGGCGACGAGGCGGAATGGACCGTCCCTGTCGATCGGTCCAGCGCGCAGATCATGGCCGCTTACCGTCTGGAGGTCGCCAGCACACGTGATCTGGTGGAGGGCGCCTCGCTGAACGACAAGGCCCGGCTCGGCGGTCGTTTTAAGACGTCCGAAGAGGCCCCTTCCCTCGGACGGATCCTCTTCCATCTGCTCCAGGAGTACGCCCGCCACATGGGCCACCTCGACGTCGCCCGCGAACTGATCGACGGAACGACCGGCGAGTAGCCCGGTCGGCGGACGCCTCGGCCGGGACATCCCGCGCCCTCTCACCGATCGGCCGGGCCAGGGACCTCAGTCCGAGCGTGCGCAGTGCGAGAAGTGCCTTCGCGGTGTAACCAGGGTCGGCGCCGGGGACTCATATGAACTCCAGCCGCAACATCGGTCAGTCGGCGGGCGGGTCAGATCCCGGCACGTCACACGAACACCAGCACAGTCGGTCGGCGGGTCGGGCTCCGCCCGGCGGCGGCACCACGAGCACCGGCACAGTCAGTCGGTCAGGTGCTCGGCGAGGATCTTCAGGTGGGTGTCGCGCGCCTCGGCGTGGCAGCGGCGGCCGGCGTCGGTGATCTCCACGAAGACGCCGCGGCGGTCGGCCTCGCAGAGCCCGCGCTGGACGTAGCCGTGCTTCTCCAGGCGGGCGACCGTCCGTGACAGGGCGCTCTGGCTGAGATACATGGCCGCGGCGATGTCCTGCATGCGGCGCTTTTCACAGTCCTGGTCCACGAGGCGGTCGAGCGTCTCGTACTCGCTCATGCTCAGGCCGTGGACGTCCTGCAGGGCGCGGTCCAGAGCGCACGCGACCGTGTTGTAGCAGGTCGCCAGCTTGCGCCAGCGGCTCACCAGAGCAGACTCCGCCTCCATGCCGCGCACCTTACCATGCGCACGCATCAGATGCACACGAATTAAATTCCGCAGAATTTTGTGCATGGACATTTGATGCATGTGCATGTACTGTCCTGCGACGTGACTATCACCGAGACCTCACCCGACTCCGCTGTCGGTGCGCCGGGCGCCGTGGGCGCACCGGCCGAGCAGACCTGGACCCCGCGGTTGTGGGGAGTCCTGGCCGTCCTGTGCGCCGTGTTGTTCCTCGACGGACTCGACGTCTCGATGGTGGGCGTCGCGCTGCCGTCGGTCGGCGCGGAGCTCGGCCTTTCGACCACGTCACTGCAGTGGATCGTCAACGGCTACGTCCTCGGCTATGGCGGACTGCTCCTGCTCGGCGGACGCACCGCCGACCTCCTCGGTCGCCGCCGGGTCTTTCTCGCCGCCCTCGCCGTGTTCGCCTTGGCCTCACTGGTGGGCGGTCTTGTCGACGACGGCGCGCTGCTCATCGCGACCCGTTTCGTGAAGGGCCTGGCCGCCGCCTTCACCGCGCCGACCGCGCTGTCCATCCTGACCACCACCTTCCATGAGGGGCCGGCGCGCAACCGGGCGCTGTCGGTGTTCTCCGTCTTCGGGGCCAGCGGCTACTCGTCCGGGCTGATCCTCGGCGGCTTGCTGACCAGCTTCGGGTGGCGCTGGACGTTCCTGACGCCCGTGCCGCTCGCCATCCTCGCCCTTGTCGCGGGCATCGCGCTGATCCCGCGGGACCGGCCCGCGGCCGGTGGAGGGCACGACGTCCTCGGCGCCGTGACACTCACCGGCGGCATGTTGCTCGCGGTCTACACCGTGGTGTCGGCCCCCGATCGCGGCTGGCTGGACCCGCTCACGCTGGGCTCCATCGGGGTCGCGGCGGCCCTGCTGATCGCGTTCTTCGTCACCGAGAACAAGGTCCGGCACCCGCTGATCCGGCTCGGCATCCTGCGGATCGGCTCGATCGTCCGGGCCAACCTGAGCATCGTCGCGCTGTTCGGCTCGTACCTGAGCTTCCAGTTCATGATGACGCTCTACCTGCAGGACGTGCTGCACTGGTCGCCGCTGAAGATGGCCATGGCGCTGCTGCCGGCCGGGCTCCTCGTGGCGTTCGGCTCACCCTTCGTCGGCCGCCTGATCGACCGGTACGCGACGCCCCGCCTCATCATCAGCTCGATGACCTCCCTGAGCCTCGGATATGCCTGGTTCCTCGGCACGGCCGGGAACACTCCGCACTACGTGTTCACGATCCTGCCGACGATGCTGCTGCTGGGCGGCGGGTTCGCGTTCGGCTTCAGCTCGATCATGGCGCAGGCCACGGACGGGATCGACGACTCCGAGCAGGGGCTCGCCTCGGGCCTCGTCCAGACCTCGGGCCAGGTCGGCGCCGCCCTGGTCCTGGCCGTGGTCACCGCCCTGGTCGCGGGCGGAACGGCCGCGGGCGGCGACGGCTTCGCCGAGTTCCACCCCGGCGTCAACCTGGTCAGCGCGGTCGCCGTGGTCGGCCTGGCCCTGAACCTGATCCCGCTCATGCGCCGCTACCACCCGAAGCACGTCTGACCGCCCTCCGCCGATCTGGGCCGGGCCGCGCCTCCTACCCCGCGGCCCGGCCCACCCTTCTGTCCAGACGACCCGCGAGTCGCTCGCTGCTGACATGGCCTCCCCCTCCGACGCGGCCCATACTCGCTGCCGGCGCAGCCCCTCTCCGTTCGCGCCGCCTCGTCCTGTGCATGCGCCGCCCAACTCTCTGCCCGAGCCATGTGGCCCTGTGCTTGCGCGGCCTCGTCTCCGCCGTGGGGCTTCTGCTTGCGCCGTCTCGCCTTGTGCTCGCGCCGCCTGGCCTCCGCCGAGGGAGTTCTGCTAGCGCCGCCCCGTCCTGTGCATGCGCCACCCCACTCTCTGCTAGCGCGGCCTCGTCTCCGCCGTGGGGCTCTTGCTCGCGCGGCCTCGCCCTCTGCTTGCGGCCCGACCCTTGCTCGCGGCCGACACCTCTTTGCTCGCATGAGCCCTGCCCCTAGCTCTCAACACTCTTCGTCTTCGGCACAGTGGCGCTTGGCCTGGCGACTCGCGCGGGCAGTGGAATCGGACGGCTTTCGTTGTCCTCAGCAGCGCCGCTCTCGAGCGCGGTGTGTCGACTGCGGGCCCGCCCGGGGTGGCCTGCCCGGGCGGGTTTGTTGGACGTGGGTGGCGGGGAGGCGGTCTCGTGGGAGCGCCCCCCGCCATGGGTTACCTGGGGCGTTTCCAGAAGGGGCGGCGGGGTTGGGGTTCGCCGGTGAAGTCGGCCAGGACCTGCAAGGCACTGGTCCACTGGTCGTTGACGGTGGTCTCGTCTGCGGTGGGTGGCAGCCGGTGCAGGTCGTCGCGAAGGGCGGCGAGAGGGGTGGCGTCCAGGGACAGGGCCTGCATCCGCTGGACGATCGACTCCAGGATGGGGAGGAGTTCGCTCAGCAGGCGGTGGATGCGCTCCTCTCGCGTTTCGGGGACCTGGCGTAGGCGGCCCAGCACGTTGGCCAGTTCTTGCTGGAATCCGGTGAGGGCAGAGGGCGCCGAGCCCGCCGGTCGGCGAGTCCGTGCGGCGGATCGACCGTGGGGGCGGCCGGAGGGGCGGCCGGAGACGGGAGGCGGGGCGCCGTAGCCGGGAGGGGCGCCTTGCGGCATCGGGGGCGGACCCGAAGGGGCGGGCGGCATCGGCGGCGGGCCGGAGGGAGCGGGCGGCATGGATGCGGGCGGCATCGGGGGCGGGCCGGAGGGGGCGGCCGGAGCGCTTGAGAAGGCGTCGGGGACCATGTCCATATCGATCGAGAAGGTGGCGGGGGCGATGCGCGGGGCGGCCATCGGTGCGGCGCCGCCCCAGCCTCGGGGCATCTCCACCGGCTGGACTACCTGGTGCGGTGCTTCTCCCTCGGTCGCGACCCGGCTGTCCACGGCGACGAATGCGGTGAAGCGGCACAGGACGCCGAAGCGGAGGGACGTCGCGATGATGCGCTGCTCCAGGTCGTCGGGTCCGCCGACCGTGTAGCGGTCCTCCAGGTCGCGCAGGTGTGCGCGGGCCCAGATGGATCGGGCGGCCGAGTCTTCGACGACGATGCCGGTGGCGTGCTGCGCCCAGGGCGTGCCGTCGGACGCCGTACCCCTGACGGACAGGGTGCCGGAGGGCGTGCCTCGGAACCGGCCCGCGATCTGGAGGGGGACGCCGGGGAACAGGGCGCTCGGCCGGGCGGGCGCCACCGTGTCGGGGACGATCTCCAGGCCGTCGGCGTGCAGGGTGAGGCCGGTCGCCAGCGGGGCGGCGATCCGGTGGTGGATGTGCTCCATCGCCTCGTCGAGGCGGTCTTCGGACTCGACCAGTTCGCAGCGGCCCCCGCCGATCGCGGCGAGGCGGTTCAGGAAGCCGGCGTTGACGGCCTGGTCGATGCCGACCGTGTGCACGCGGACGCCGCGCAGCCGCGGCTCGAGGTGGGCGAGGAGTTGGTCCTCGTTGCCGACCTGGCCGTCGGTGATGAGGACGAGCACCCGGTCGCGGGTGGAGTCGGCGAGCAGGCGGCAGCCCTCGTCGAGCGGGGTGAGCATCTCGGTGCCGCCCCGCGCGCCCAGCGCCGCCAGGTGCTCGACGGCGCGGAACCGGTTGCGGTCGGTGCCGTCGGCCAGCCCGGAGCCGAGGTCGCGCGGGCGCTCGATGACGGTGTCGAAGGACAGGACGGCGAACCGGTCCTCGGCGCGGAAGGTGTCGACGATGCGGGCGGCGGCGCGGCGCGCGGCGACCATCTTCCAGCCGTGCATGCTGCCGGACCGGTCGAGGACGAGCACCACGTCGCGCGGGCGGGGCTTCGCTTCCCCGGAGGGCAGGACGGTGAGGTTGAACGTCCCCTCCTCGCCGGACTCGTCCGGGATGAGGGAGAGGGCGGCGCTCTCGTGCGGGGCGAAGTCGAGGCGGAGGACGAAGTCGCGGTCGAGCCGCTCGCCCGCCTGCAGACGCACGGTCGTCCGCTCGCCGTCGCCCTCCTCGGCCACCACATGCAGCGCCGACCGGATCTGGGTGAGCGGGAGCCCGGCCGGATCGATGTCGACGGTGACGGCCAGGCGGACCGGGTTGGGGAAGCCGGGCAGCAGGACGGGCGGGCTGATCCGGGACGCGTCCGGGACGGCGCCGGTGTCGTCGGCCACCCCCGATCCGGCGCGCCCGCCGGCGAGCGGAGCGCCGGGGATGTAGCGGGGGGCGACGACGAGCGGGAACCGGAAGGTCGCGCTCGACGCCGACTCGTGCGGAAGCGGCTGGTCGAGGGACAGCCTGATCGTGACTCTCTCGCCCGGCAGGATGTTGCCCACCCGCATGGTGAACACGTCCGGGCGGTCTTCCTCCGCGATGGCGGCGCGTTGACCCGCGGCGATCGCGGTGTCGTAGTCCTGCCGCGCCTGCCCGCGCTCTTTCAGCTTCCCCTCGATGACCCGGTCGGCGGCCTCCATGCGTAGCGCGGTGACGGCGGCGCGGTCGGGCAGGGGGAAGATGTAGGTGGCCTCCAGCGGCTTGTCGGACGGGTTGCGGAAGCCCTGGACGATCTCGATGCCGGCGGCGAGGCCGGTGATGGACGCGTGCACGTCCACGGAATCGAGCGGCAGGTTGCCGATGTCGGTGCTGAGCGCGCCGAGCCCGTGGTCGGGTGCCGGTGGCGCGGTGTCGGGTAGCGGCAGGATGCGCACGGTCACTGGGTCCTCCCGGGTGGGTCGGCGTGCTGGAAGGCGGGGCTTTCGGTGGTGTTCTTCGCGGGGGCGAGCAGGCCGCGGTCGCGCAACTCGTCGAGCAGGGGACGTGCGGCGGCCTCGATGGCGGCGAGGTCGTCGCCGCTGAGGGCCGGGACCTCGAGGAGCACGGTGAGGCCGGGCGCCAGGCGGACTCCCTGGACGACCGCGGGAGCGGGTTCTCCGTAGCCGGAGGCGACGATGTTCTGGCGGAACGACACGTCGGGGCGCCGGCTCCAGAAGCTCCCTCCGTCGCCGCCTCCCGCTGCCTCCTCAGCCTCCTCAGCCTCCTCAGCCTCCTCAGCCTCCTCCGGGCCCCTGGGCGCCGTCGGGGAAGTGCCTTGGTCGTCTGGCCTTGCCGGGAGGTCATGGCTGAGGGAGGGATCGCCGTCCTCTGCGGTCTGGACGTTCGAGCCCGGCGGACTCGCTGCTGGGCCTGGGGGCGTGCGGGGAGTCGAAGGCAGGTCGGTCGAAGGGGAGCCCGGCTGGGCGGGGAGGGCGGCGATGCGGGCGAGGGCCGTGTCGGTCGCGGCGGCGAGCTCGACCTGGATCTCGGCGATGGAGCGGCCGGCGGCCTGGCGCCGCTTCACCGCGATGAGCTGGAGGAGATGGCGGGGCCCGTACAGGGCGGTGCGGCCGCGACGGCCGAGGGGCGGGTCGACCAGGCCGATCGTGGTGTACCAGCGGATCAGCCGCTCGTTGGGCAGGTCGCGCACCCGGCCGCTGGCCTGCGCGGACCCGTCCGCCGCGAGGGCCGCGGCGGCACGGTCCGCCAGTTCGGCGATCGTCCAGGTGTCGTCCATGGGTCGATGATGACACTGTCACGATGACAGTGTCAAATAGATCTCGCCGGGCCGGCTTCGCTCCGAGCCCGCGCCGTGGCGGCGCGCGACGTGTGCGGTTTCGTGGTCTCGGGCTCCTGTCCTTGGCGTGGTTGCGGCGGCACGGTCGAGCGCCGTAGCGCGGCTCGGGCGGCTGGGTAGTGACGAAGTCTTCGCCGAATTGCCTTCTTCGGCATCGTGACAGCGGAATTGATCGTTCCTGGCGCACGGATAATCTCCCGGCGTCCCGTGGACGGGCATCTCATGTGATCAAACAAGGCTCGAAAGCCGAATTATTCTCATCACTCTCGGTGCCTTGATGATCACTTGTCGCCATGACATGCTGGTCACATGAACCATGCGAACCTTGCAGTATCTCGGGCGAAACTCTCAAACCACTCAAGTAGGACACTCTGCAAAAAGTCCAAATTAAAAGAGGATGGTGATGTCCGGTATCGGACTGTGATCTCTTGAATTTCCTGGTAGAGAGCGCCCGAAGCATTTACCTTTTTCGGTATGAGCGACCATGTCCTGGTCGAGGCGCTCCGGAAGCGGGACCCGGGTGCCGCGGCCGCGGTGTACGACGCCCACGCCGACGGGCTTTACGCGTACTGCTGGTTCCAGTTGCGGGACCGCGACGCGGCACAGGTCGCCTTACGCGACACCTTCATCGTGGCCGAGGCGTACATCGGCAAGCTGCGGGAACCCGAGCGGTTCAGGCCATGGCTCTACGCCATCGCCCGGCTGGAGTGCGCCCGGCGCATGCCTCGCCGGCATCAGGCGCCGGACGTACCGGTCGTCGGCCCGGATCAGGAGGACGCTGACCAGCGCATCGTTGCGTGGCAGGCGGTGCTGGCGCTGCCGCCCATCTCCCGCGAGATCCTGGAGCTTCACGTCCGGCACCGGTTGTCCGTCCCTGACCTCGCCGCCGTGTTCGGCATGTCGGTAACGGACGCCCAAGCCGCGCTCGACGAAGCGCAAGACGAACTCAAGGTGGCGTTGACCGCGGAGGTACTCGCGCACAAGGGGCCATGCGGTTGCGACGAGCGCGCGCTGCTTCTGCGTGAGCGGCAAGAGGACCCCGCCTACGACATCAGCGAGCGGTTGATGGAGCACGCGCAAGGCTGCCCCGTCTGTGGAGCCCTCCGTCCCCGTTCCGTGTCCGCAGCCAAGGTGTACGGGATGCTGCCGGTAGTGACTCCCGCGCCCGAGATGCGGCTCAGGGTGATGAGTTGCTTCCTGGATCCGGAACTCGTCGGCTACAGGCTCTTCGTGGCCACCCGTGTGACGGAGTTCAGGTCCGATGGATTTCCCCTCTATACCGCCTTTGGACGCCCCGGCCGGGCCTCTCGCCGAGGCAGGCGGCGGCGGTTCGGGCGCCCCCGCAGGGCGTCCAAGGAGGACCAGACGAAGGAGGGTGAGGCGGCAAAGGAGAAGGGGGCGGCCAGGGTCTACGCGCAGGCCGCTCGCGCCGCCGCCGTCCTCGTGGCTGTGGCGCTTCTATCTGCGGGTGGGGTCGCTTCCATGTACGGCGTAGGTGCCGGGCGGGAGGATGCGTACCGGAACGCGGGCCCGCATCCGACGGCCATACCCGGCATCTCCCAGCGGCCCGGGTCCGGGCGGCGGTCGGACGCGCATCCCGGTGATTCCGACCTCCCCCGACGCCACGCTCCTCCTAGGCGCGCTCCACGTCTGCCGTCGGCCGGTTCTGTACCGGACCGCCCGCCGTCCACGGTCCCGTCAAGCGCACCGCCCTCGGAGTCGGCGGCGCCCACGCCCTCAGGGGCCGCGTCGTCCGGGCCTGGCCCGACCCACGGCGCCTGAGACCGAGCGCCGCGACCGACCCCGAACAAGAGCACCGCGCCCAGGACGAGCGCCGCGCCCGAAAGAAGAGCACCGCGCCCGAGTGCGCGAGCGGCGTGTTCTACCCCCGTGTGGCGTGCCTACCTGCCATTTCCCGAATTCACTACGCTTCGTAGCCGATCATTTGCGCTAAGCAGCATCGCGGGCGGGGAGAAGGCGATCATGGCACCTGGCGCTCCAGAGATCTCTCGCCGTCGCGTGACCCCGTCTCCTGCCCGCAGCACGGCGCTGCGCGTGGTCGCCCTCACCTCCGGAGTGGCGATCGGCATGAGCTTGCTAGTCCCGTTCGCGTCGGCCCGCCCGTCCGATCCTCCCGGCCCCAGCGCGAAGGACGTCGAACAGAGCGAACGCGACGTCAGGGAGCGGGCCGCCGAGGTCGGCCGGACGAAGGCCATGCTCGCCCAGGCGGACGGCGAACTCGACAGGCTCGCCATAGCCGCGGAGGCCGCGGTGGAGCGCTACAACGGCGAACTGGTGAGCCTACGGCGCTCGCAGGAGGCGTACAGGGACGTCCAAGGGCGGCTTGCCGAGGCGAACCGGAGAACGGAGGAGGCCAGAGCCGAACTGGCGTCGTTCGCCGCGCAGGTCTACCGCGACAACACCGGCTACGACCCCATGTCCTCGGCCGTCGCGGGTGAGGGCGGGCCCCAGGGGTTCATGGACCGCGCCAGCATGGTCAAGATGCTCGCCGAACGGCGGACCGCCATGTTCCGCGAGGTCGAAGCGTCCAAGACGGTCGCGGGCCTGTTCCGCCGCCAGGCGGAGACGGCGCTGGACGAGCAGGAGGCAGCGACGAGGCGCGCCGACGAGGCCAAACGGCTCGCGCAGGACGCGGTGGTCACGCAACAGGAAGCGGTCCAACGCATCGAGGCTGACAAGCGCCGTCTGGAACACAGGCTGGGCAAGGCCCAGGCGAAGGCTGCGAAAGTCAAGCGCGCGCGGGAACGGGCCCTGGAGAGGGCGAAGGCGCGCAAAGCACGAGCGGATTTCCCCGTCCCCAGGTCTCCAGCGGGGTTGCTGTCGGAGACTCGCGGAGCCGTCGCGGTCCAGGCGGCGCTCAAGTGGCTCGGCACGCCCTACTCCTGGGGCGGGGGCGACGCGAACGGACCCACAAACGGCATCGCCCAGGGCGCAGGGATCGTCGGCTTCGACTGCTCGGGCCTCACCATGTACGCGTGGGGCCAGGCTGGTGTGCGGCTCGACCACTGGACGGGCACGCAGTGGACGTCCGGACCGCACATCCCCATCAGCGAACTGCGTCCAGGCGACCTCGTCTTCTTCGCGACCAGCCGGTCCGACCCCGCCTCCATCCACCACGTGGGCCTCTACCTCAGCGGCGGCCGCATGGTGGAAGCCCCCTACACCGGGGCACGGGTGCGCATCGCGAGCATCCACCGGTCCGACCTGATCGGTGCGACACGTCCCGCAGGCTGATGCCGACCCCGCTTCGCCGGAGCCTCCGCTCCAGCCCTGGAAAGCCGGAACCCTTCCGCAGGGTCTGCGGAAGGGTTCCTCACAAGGCGCGTCGCGTAAGCAGCGGGGAGCGGATCAGCGCCGTCCGCGACTCCGCACGGCCCGGCCGTGCCGCACGGGGCGGGGACGACTCAGTGGCCGCCCTGGTCGGAGGCGCGCTTGAAGGAACGCACGATCTCCTGCTCGGCCTCGACACGTCCCACCCAGCTGGCGCCCTCGACGGACTTGCCGGGCTCCAGGTCCTTGTAGACCTCGAAGAAGTGCTGGATCTCCAGCCGGTCGAACTCGGCGACGTGGTGGATGTCGCGCAGGTGCTCCATGCGGGGGTCGGTGGCGGGGACGCACAGGACCTTGTCGTCGCCGCCGGCCTCGTCGGTCATGCGGAACATGCCCACGGCGCGGCAGCGGATGAGGCAGCCGGGGAACGTCGGCTCCTGCAGCAGGACCAGGGCGTCCAGGGGGTCGCCGTCCTCGCCGAGCGTGTCCTCGACGAACCCGTAGTCGGCCGGGTACTGCGTGGAGGTGAAGAGCATGCGGTCGAGCCGGATGCGCCCGGTCTCGTGGTCCACCTCGTACTTGTTCCGCTGGCCCTTCGGGATCTCAATCGTGACGTCGAAATCCAAGATGTCCTCCGCTCCCTGCGCGCTCGCAGTGAATAGTCTTTCGGGAGCCTGTGGGCGAGGCCGGCACCACAGGTGAGTGTTCCCCTGTATAAGGATGTCGCACGTTGGTGAGTGGTGAGTGGGAGAGGGGCGGTCACGTGCCTGGACGGGGCCGAGCCCTCGCAGTACTGTCGCTGTCCCTCCTTAACGTTTTCGCCGTCGCCGCAGGTCTGGCAGTGGTGAAACTCACACCCGCGCGCCATCTGTCGCCGCAACCGCCGAGCGTGGCGGCGCGCGACCTGGTCCAGGTCCCGCGGTCCTCCGCCGTGGTCCTCGCCGCCGAGCCCGGGGCGGGCCGTGCGCCGAACCCGTCCGCCCTGGCGGGACGGCTCTCGGCGCTGATCGGCGGCCCGCAGGCCAAGATCAACGCGGTCGTCGTCGACGCGGAGACCCGGCGGCCGCTGTACGAGCTGCGGGCCGGCCAGCCCGCCACCCCGGCCTCGACGACGAAGCTGGCGACGTCGGTGGCGGCGCTGGCCTCGGTCGGTCCCGCGCACCGGATCACCACCCGGGTCGTGCGCGGCTCCGGCGGGGGGATCGTTCTGGTCGGAGGCGGGGATCCTACCCTGACGGCCCTTCCCCCGCGCCCTGGGGCCGGGCATCCGCCCTATGCGTCGCTCGCTGACCTGGCCCGCCAGACGGCCGCGGCTCTGAAGACGTCCGGTGCGAGCCAGGTGCGCGTGGATTACGACGCGTCCGCCTACCAGGGGCCCCGTACGGCCGCGGGCTGGAAGCCCAACTACCTGCCGGACGGTGAGGTCGCCCCTGTCAGCGCCTTGACGGTCGATGAGGGACGTGTCGCCCCGTCGGACCCGTCCAGGAAGACGCGGGTCTCGGACCCGCCCGCCACCGCGGCGAGAGAGTTCGCGCGTCTACTGTCCAAGAACGGCGTCAGCGCTAGGGCGGGCCGACTGACGGTCGCGCAGAACGGGGCCGCGCAACTCGGCGCCGTCCAGTCGCCGCCGTTGTCGGCGCTCGTGGAGCATCTGCTGACCGACAGCGACAACGACGTGGCCGAGGCGGTGGCCCGCCAGGTCGCCATCAAGGCGGGGCGCCCCGCGACGTTCGCCGACGCCGCGCAGGCGGTCCGCCAGGTTCTCGCCGGGCTGGGCGTGGCCGAGGGGGTCTCGGTCAACGACGGCAGCGGGCTGTCGCCCCTCAACCGCATCTCGCCGATCGCGCTGGCCCGCATCGTCTCGCTCGCCGCGGGCGACGACCATCCGCAGCTGCGCCCGGTCATCACCGGCCTGCCGATCGCGGGGTTCTCCGGGACGCTGAGCCCGCCCCGCTACACCGTCGCGGCAAGTCAGGCCGGTGCGGGGATGGTGCGCGCCAAGACCGGCACCCTTTCGGGGGTCAGCACGCTGGCCGGGCTCGCCCACGACGCGGACGGACGGCTGCTCGCCTTCGCGTTCATGGCCGGAGACGGCAAGGGGCCGGTCGACCCCGGCAAGCTCGACCAGCTCGCCGCCGCGGTCGCGTCCTGCGGGTGCGGCTGATTCGCGCGTTCCTGCGGCCGGGCCTTGGCTCGGGTGTGGGGGCGGCCGTATGGGAGATAACCAGAACGGTCGTTCGTTGAACGACCGTGCAGGGCGCTCCGGCGCCACGTTGTCAACGTACGGTGGAGTCACATGAGCGCCTCAATGATCGACTGGAACCTCGCGGTCCAGGCCGGCACCAGGCTCGTCAGGCCGGGGCCGCAGGTCACGCACGCCGAGGCCCGTGAGGTCGTGAAGGAGCTGCGGGGCCTTTCGAAGCTCGCGCACGGGCACGTGCGGGACTTCACCGGCATGGCCTCCGAGCTCGACCCCGACCCTGCGACGATCGTGGACAGGCCAGGCTGGATCCGTGCCAACGTGGACGGTTTCCGGGTCGTGCTCGAGCCGCTCATGGAGCAGATGTCCGAGCGGCGCAACGCCGGTCCGCTGGGCGGCGCCGGAAACGTCGTCGTCCAGGCCGTGGGATCCCGCGTCACGGGCATGCAGGTGGGCGCGATTCTGGCGTACATGGCCAGCCGCGTCCTTGGACAGTACGAGCTGTTCCTGCCGCCGGACCCGTCCGGGCGTGCGCCGACAGGGCGGCTGACCCTCGTGGCTCCCAACATCGTCCATGTGGAGCAGGAGCTCGGTGTGGAGTCGCGCGACTTCCGCCTGTGGGTCTGCTTGCACGAGGAGACGCACCGCGCCCAGTTCACCGGCGTCCCATGGCTGCGCGAGTACGTCCAGGACCAGATGACCAAGTTCCTTCTGGCGTCCGACCTCGACCCCGGCATGATGCTGGACCGCATCCGGGACGCGGCCGAGGCCGTCGCCGACGCCGTGCGCGGTGGCGACTCCAACCTCATCGACGCGATCCAGACCCCGGAGCAGCGGGAGATCCTCGACCGCCTCACCGCCGTGATGACGCTCGTCGAAGGGCACGGCGACTACGTCATGGACGCGGTCGGCCCTGAGGTGGTGCCGTCCGTCCAGCAGATCCGGTCGCGTTTCCAGGGGCGGCGCAGCGGCGGCTCCAAGCTCGACAAGACGATCCGGCGCCTGCTCGGCATCGACCTCAAGATGAAGCAGTACGCGGAGGGGTCGCGGTTCGTGCGGCGCGTCGTCACCGAGGTGGGCATGACCGGGTTCAACCGGGTGTGGGAGTCGCCGGAGTCGCTCCCGACCCACGACGAGATCAAGGAAC
This sequence comes from Actinomadura sp. NPDC000600, assembly GCF_040492135.1. NCBI lineage: Bacteria > Bacillati > Actinomycetota > Actinomycetes > Streptosporangiales > Thermomonosporaceae > Actinomadura > Actinomadura sp. NPDC000600. Next base: position 71,595 of record NZ_JBEUPD010000009.1, on the reverse strand, counting down.
CGACCCTGTGGATGAGCAGGGTCGTGGGCACGCGCGCCATTGACGCCCCGCCCACGGCCAACGAGGCCTGAACCAACGCGCCGTCCCGGCCGGGACCGCAGGCCGCCCCTGCCCCGGGCGGGCGGCGGCGTGTGATGGTAAACGTTTGCCATGGGCCCTGATCCGGCTGTGGCGGCGGTACGTCTTGCGGTGCGCCGGGTTCTCGCCGACCTCCCTGAGGGGGCGATGGTGCTAGCCGCGTGCAGCGGGGGCGCCGATTCGCTCGCTCTCGCTGGGGCGCTGGCCTTTGAGGCGCCCAGGGCGGGACGTCCGGCCGGAGGCATCACGATCGACCATGGCCTCCAGGACGGTTCGGACGAGCGTGCCGATGCGGTGGTCCGCACCATGGCGGACCTCGGCCTGGACCCATCAGGATCCGTCGCCGTCACCGTTGATGGGGGCGGCGGCCCCGAGAACGCCGCCCGCGACGCCCGATACGCCGCCCTGGACGATGCCGCCCATAGGTTGGGGGCCGCTGCCGTCCTGCTCGGTCACACCCAAGACGACCAGGCCGAAACCGTCCTGCTGGGGTTGGCGCGTGGTTCCGGAGCCCGGTCGCTGGCCGGGATGCCCGCCAGCTTCAGGCGCTCCCAGGGCGTCTTGTATCTGCGGCCCTTGCTGGACCTAAACCGCGCCACAACGCGCCGCGCCTGCAAGGCCATGGGGCTCGACCCCTGGGACGACCCTCACAACATCGACCCCGGTTACGCGCGCGTGCGCGTCCGGCACGAGGCCCTTCCCGCCCTGGAGAAGGCGCTCGGCCCCGGAGTGGCCGAAGCGCTGGCGAGGACGGCCAGGATGCTGCGCGACGACGCAGACGCCCTTGACGAGTTGGCCGCTCGCGCCTACTCCGACCTGGAGGCGTCGGAAGACGGCTACGGCGCGGCCGTCCGTCTGGAAGGGCTCGGAAACCTGCCCAGAGCCGTCCGCACGAGGGTCCTCCGGATGGCGGCGGTGAGGGCCGGCAGCCCACCGGGTACGCTCGCGGCGGTCCATGTCGATGCAGTGGATCGGCTGGTCACGGCCTGGCACGGCCAGCGGCACGTGGATCTGCCCGGGGGGCTGCGCGCCCTGCGGAGGTCTGGGAAGCTGCTGTTCGGCCCGGTTTGACGTCGCGGCGTGTGCGCATCACCACGTGCCGCGTCCGCAGCGCACCTGAACGGCGCGCGGCGGTGTCCGTCCGACGTCCGTCCCACCGGACGGGCGAGGTCTGAGCTATGAGGGTGGGGTTGTGGACGAGAAGGACCTGGGCAAAGACCTGGCGAAGGTACTGATCCCCGAGAACGACCTGCAGGCCAAGGTGAGGGAGCTCGCCGCGCAGATCGACGCCGACTACGAGGGCAGGGACCTGCTGCTCGTCGGGGTCCTCAAGGGCGCCGTCATGATCATGGCCGACCTGGCGCGGGCGCTGCACTCGCCCGCCTCCATGGACTGGATGGCCGTGTCGTCCTACGGCTCGGGGACGAAGTCGTCCGGCGTCGTCCGCATCCTCAAGGACCTCGACACCGACATCCTCGACCGGCACGTGTTGATCGTTGAGGACATCGTCGACTCGGGCCTGACGCTTTCCTGGCTGGTGAGCAACCTGCGCTCGCGCAACCCCGCCTCGCTGGAGATCTGCGCGCTGCTGCGCAAGCCGGAGGCCGTCAAGACCGACATCGACGTGAAGTACATCGGCTTCGACATCCCCAACGAGTTCGTCATCGGCTATGGGCTCGACTACGCGGAGCGGTACCGGAACCTCCCCTTCGTAGGCACCCTGGCCCCGCACGTGTACGGCGGCGAGGGAGCCTGAGCACCCTGGGGCTTGAGCCACCGACGGAGCCCGGGTGACCGGAGAGACCCGAGCGACTGGAGGGCCGATCGCCCCGGACAGGGCCACACTGGTCAGAGGCGTACCAACGCTCCCAGGGAACAAGGGACCGTGACGAATCGTTGCAAAGGTCGTTGACGGGTATAGGCAAGGGATGCGGGAGAACGGCGTCGGCTGCGTCTCCTGCGCCTGCGGTGTACCGTCGGTGTCCCGGACCCCGGGTTCGGGAAGTCGAATGAGGGAAGCCGCCACGGAGGGACCGGAGCCCCGGGCGACGGGCCTTCCCGTCGGTCGCATTGTTGGTCGCAGTGGCGTTCGTCCCCCGGGACGGGCGAGGATCACACACAGACGTTGGTCAGGAGGGACGGGCCCCTCAGGGGTAACCGGATAAATGGACGTGAAGCGCTACTTTCGCGGGCCGCTGCTGTGGATCCTGCTGTTCGGCCTCTTGGTCGCCCTTGTCATGTGGGGCGTCAACCCCGGCCGTTCGTTCGAGAAGGTCGACACCTCCAAGGTCGTCCAGGAGATCAACGCGGGCCAGGTGAAGTCCGCCAAGATCATTGACAAGGACCAGCGGATCGAGCTCACGCTCACCAACGGCAAGCAGCAGCAGAGCTCCTGGGTCGACGGCCAGGGCCTCCAGCTGCAGCAGCAGCTGCAGAAGCAGGCCGACGCCGGCAAGCTGTCCGGCGGTTACAACGTTGATGTCCCGAAGCAGAGCTTCTTCCTGAACCTGCTGTTCAGCCTGCTGCCCATCGTGGTGATCGTGCTGATCTTCCTGTTCATCATGAACCAGATGCAGGGCGGCGGCTCGCGCGTGATGAACTTCGGCAAGTCCAAGGCCAAGCTCATCACCAAGGACACCCCCAAGACCACCTTCGCCGACGTGGCCGGGGCCGACGAGGCCCTGGAGGAGCTGGAAGAGATCAAGGACTTCCTGCAGAACCCGGCGAAGTTCCAGTCCATCGGCGCCAAGATCCCCAAGGGCGTGCTGCTCTACGGCCCGCCCGGCACCGGCAAGACGCTGCTGGCGCGCGCCGTCGCCGGCGAGGCCGGCGTCCCCTTCTACTCGATCTCCGGCTCCGACTTCGTCGAGATGTTCGTCGGCGTGGGCGCGTCCCGGGTCCGCGACCTGTTCGAGCAGGCCAAGACCAACGCCCCCTCGATCATCTTCATCGACGAGATCGACGCCGTCGGCCGGCACCGCGGCGCGGGCCTCGGCGGCGGCCACGACGAGCGCGAGCAGACCCTCAACCAGCTGCTGGTCGAGATGGACGGCTTCGACGTCAAGGGCGGCGTGATCCTTATCGCCGCGACGAACCGCCCCGACATCCTCGACCCGGCGCTGCTGCGCCCCGGCCGCTTCGACCGCCAGGTCACCGTGGACCGTCCCGACCTGGAGGGCCGCAAGGGCATCCTCCGCGTGCACGGGCGCGGCAAGCCGTTCGCACAGGACGTCGACCTGGACGTGATCGCGCGCCGCACCCCCGGCTTCACCGGCGCCGACCTGGCCAACGTGATCAACGAGGCGGCGCTGCTCACCGCGCGCTTCGACCGCAAGCTGATCGACATGGACACCCTCGAGGAGTCCATCGACCGCGTCATGGCCGGGCCGGAGCGCAAGACCCGGGTGATGTCGGAGAAGGAAAAGAAGATCATCGCCTACCACGAGGGCGGGCACGCGCTGGTGGCGCACGCGCTGCCGAACTCCGACCCGGTGCACAAGGTGACGATCCTGCCGCGCGGGCGGGCCCTGGGCTACACCATGACCCTCCCCATGGAGGACAAGTTCCTCACGACCCGTTCGGAGATGACCGACCAGCTCGCCATGCTGCTGGGCGGGCGCACCGCCGAGGAACTGGTCTTCCACGAGCCCACCACGGGCGCGGCCAACGACATCGAGAAGGCCAGCTCCATCGCCCGCAACATGGTGACCGAGTACGGCATGAGCGAGCGCCTCGGCGCGCGCAAGTTCGGCACCGGGCAGGGCGAGGTCTTCCTCGGCCGCGACATGGGCCACGAGCGCGACTACTCCGAGGACATCGCCTCCGCGATCGACGACGAGGTCCGGCGCTACATCGAGGCCGCGCACGACACGGCGTGGGAGATCCTCGTCGAGTACCGCGACGTCCTGGACGAGCTGGTCGTCAACCTGATGGAGAAGGAGACGCTTTCCAAGAACCAGGTGCTGGAGATCTTCGCGCCGATCCAGAAGCGGCCGCACCAGAACTCCTACACCGGCTACGGCAAGCGCCTCCCGTCCGACCGTCCGCCGGTGCTCACGCCCAAGGAGCTCGCCCTGCTCGGCCCGCAGGACGTCACCGACCTGACCAAGAACAACGGCCAGGGCGGCGTCACCTCTGAGGCCGTCGACCCGGCCCCGGGCGAGAGCTGACGGCCTTGGCGATCCCGTACGACGAGGCGCCGATCGAGAACGACCCGCCGGGCGAGACCCTGCACGGCGGGCGTTTCGACCACGCGCGCATCGAGAAGGCCGTCCGCGAGATCCTGATCGGCATCGGGGAGGACCCCGACCGTGACGGGTTGCGCGACACCCCCGCCAGGGTGGCGCGCGCGTACGCCGAGCAGTTCGCGGGCCTGCGCCAGCAGCCCGAGGACGCGCTGACCACGGTGTTCGACGCCGACCATGAGGAAATGGTCCTGGTGAAGGACATCGAGGTGTACTCCGTGTGCGAGCACCACCTGGTGCCCTTCCACGGGGTCGCGCACGTGGGCTACACGCCCAACAAGAAGGGCCAGATCACCGGTCTGTCGAAGCTGGCCAGGCTGGTGGACGTGTACGCGCGCCGGCCGCAGGTGCAGGAGCGCCTCACCAGCCAGGTGGCCGACGCGATGATGACCGTGCTGGAGCCCCGCGGGGCCATCGTGGTGATCGAGGCCGAGCACCTGTGCATGACGATGCGCGGAGTGCGGAAGCCGGGCGCGAAGACGGTGACGTCGGCGGTGCGCGGCGACTTCCGCGACCACCCCGAGACGCGGTCCGAGGCGATGAGCCTGATTCTCGGCCGCTGACGCGACTTCGGGGCTCCCGGAGTCGCCTGAACGTCTGAACGGGCCTCAGCGTCGCGCTGAGGCCCGTTCTGCTGCTTCCGGAGAGGGTATGCCGGACGGATGAGGCGGTCGATGCGCCGCCCTGGCAGGTCGATTCCAAGGCATAGGGTGGGGTGACATGACCACTGCCGCCGTTCCGGGGCTGCCCGAGCCAGGGCGCTGCCTCGTCATGGGCGTGGTGAACGTGACCCCCGACTCCTTCTCGGACGGCGGCGCCTGGTTCGACCCTGAGAAGGCCATCCGCCATGGGCTCGACCTCGTGGCCGAGGGCGCCGACATCGTCGACGTGGGCGGCGAGTCCACGCGCCCCGGCGCGCAGCGTGTGACGGAGGAAGAGGAACTGCGCCGCGTCGTCCCCGTCATAGAGGCGCTCGTGGCCGAGAACGTTCCGGTGAGCGTCGACACCATGCGCGCCGAGGTCGCCGAGGCCGCCGTCAACGCGGGCGCCCGGCTGGTGAACGACGTGAGCGGCGGCCTGGCCGACCCTGACATGCCGCGGGTGGTGGCCGCCGCGGGCGTCCCCTACGTGGTCATGCACTGGCGCGGCCACAGTCACGACATGCAGACCCGCGCCGTCTACACGGACGTGGTGCGCGAGGTTCGCGACGAGCTGTCGCACAGGGTCGACGCCGTGCTGGGGGAGGGCGTCGATCCCTCGATGATCGTGCTCGACCCGGGGCTGGGCTTCGCCAAGAACCCGGAGACGGGGCACAACTGGTCGCTGCTCGCCCATCTCGACGCGTTCACGAGCCTCGGCTACCCCGTCCTCGTGGGAGCGTCCCGCAAAGGATTCCTGACAAGGCTCCTAGCGGAGCCGGACGGGACGCGCCGCCCCTTCGGCGAATGCGACGACGCGACCGTGGCCATCACGTCTCTCGTGGCGGCCGCCGGGGCGTGGTGCGTAAGGGTCCACAGGGTCCGGCCCAACGCGGACGCCGTACGAGTGGCGGCCGCGATGCGCGCGGCGCGTCCGGTCAGTTACAGCTACGACGGCGCCAGCTACGACAGCGCCAGCTACGACAATGGGAGTCCCCGCCTATGAGCCGTGCCGTGAACCGCGCCGACGTGGACGAGGTCCATGCCGAGTTCTACGCCGCGTTCGAGGCCGGCGACTTCGACCGCATGTCGGCGGTCTGGGCGGACGGCCCCTACGCGGACGGCGTCTCCTGCGTGCACCCCGGTTGGACGATGCTGCGCGGACGAGAGGCGGTGCTGCGCTCGTGGGCGCTCATCATGGCCAACACGTCCTACATCCAGTTCGTGCTGACCGACGTGGAGACGGACGTCTACGGCGACCACGCCGTGGTGACGTGCAAGGAGAACATCCTGACCGCCGACGAGGACACCGAAGCCGGATTCCTCGCGGGTGGAAGCATCGTGGCGACGAACGTGTTCGTACGGGCGGGCGGTGAGTGGCGGCTTCTGCTTCACCACGGTTCACCCGTCCTCAACGTCGTGGATGCAGAGGAAGAATGACTCTCGACCGCATCGAGTTGCGCGGCCTTAGGGCGCGGGGAAGGCACGGATGCCTGCCCGCCGAGCGCGAACTGGGCCAGGAGTTCGTCGTGGACGCCGTCCTCGGCCTGGACACGCGCCCCGCCGCGGAGGGCGACGACCTCTCGCGTACCGTCGACTACGGCACGCTCGCCGGCAAGCTGGTCGCCGCCGTCGAGGGTGAGCCCCTCAACCTGCTCGAAACGCTGGCCGACCGGTTGGCGAAGATATGTCTGGAAGATCGGACGGTGTCCGAGGTCGAGATCACCGTCCACAAGCCGAGCGCCCCGATCCCGCACCCCTTCACGGACGTCGCCGTGAAGATCAGGAGGAGTCGCCCATGACAGCGTCCGACCGCATGCCCGACCGCACCGCCACCGGCGGGCACATGCTGGTCCAGCACCGTGTCGTGTTCTCGATCGGCAGCAACCTCGGCGACCGGATGGACAACATCCAGGAAGCTGTCGACGCGCTGTTCGACGCACCCGGCCTGCACTTCGTGGCGTTCTCCCCGGTCTACGAGACCGCCCCCTACGCGCCGCCCGGGGAGAGCATCCCCGAGCAGGGCGACTTCCTCAACATCGTGCTCATCGCCGACACCCGCCTGCCACCGGAGAACCTCCTGGAGCGGGTCCTGAACATCGAGAACTCGATGCGGCGCGAGCGCGAGGTCCGCTGGGGCCCCCGCACCCTCGACATCGACATCGTGACGTTCGGCGACATCACGTCCGACGATCCCGATCTGACGCTCCCGCACCCCCGCGCGCACGAGCGCGCCTTCGTCCTCGTCCCGTGGTCCGACATCGAGCCGGACGTGCTGCTCCCCGGACACGGCCGCGTCGGCGACCTGGCCGAGGCCAAGCAGGCGGAGGGCGGCCCCTCGGCCTGCCGGCGGCGCGACGACCTGGCCCTCCAGCAGCCTGCATGAAGCCCTCCCGCCCACTGTTCCTCGTCGCCGTCGTGGTCGTCATAGCGGTGATCACCTGGGCGGTGCTGCGCTCCGCCTACCTGTCGCTGCCGCCGCTGCCGTGGACCGCGGTGCCGACGCTGCTGCTGCTCGCCTTGGGCGAGGCCTTCACGGGCCTGAACGTGCTGCGCCGCATCCGCCGCAAGCCCACCGACCGGCGTACGGTGGACGCCGCGCGCAAGCCGGCGCCCAAGCCGCTGGATCCGATGGCGGTGGCGCGCCTGGCGGCCCTGGGGAAGGCCAGCGCGCATTCGGCGGCGGTCATCGCGGGCGTGTTCGCCGGGTTCGCCATCAGCCTCGTCGGCGCGCTCGAGAAGTCGACCCCCCGGCACGACTTCTTCGTGAGCGGCGCCACGTTCCTCGCGGCGGTCGTGCTGGTGGCGGCGGCGTTCTTCCTGGAGTACGCGTGCCGGGTGCCCAAGGGCCCGGACGACGAGCACCAGGGCCACGGCGCGTCCCGCGCCTGAGCGACCGCCGCCGCGGTGCTACTTGTCGATGTCGCCGACGACGAAGAACATCGAGCCGAGAATGGCGATCATGTCGGCGACCAGGTTGCCGGGCAGCAGTTCGGCGAGCACCTGGACGTTGTTGAACGACGCGGAACGCAGCTTCAGCCGCCACGGGGTCTTCTCGCCCCGTGACACCAGGTAGTAGCCGTTGAGGCCGAGCGGGTTCTCCGTCCAGGCGTAGGTGTGGCCCTCGGGGACCTTCAGGACCTTCGGCAGCCGCTGGTTGATCGGGCCGGGCGGCAGTTCGGCCAGGCGGTCGAGGCAGGCGTCCGCCAGGTCGAGGGACGCGTGCACCTGGTCGAGCAGGCACTCGAAGCGGGCCAGGCAGTCGCCCTCCGACCGGGTGACCACGCGGACGTCCAGGTCGCCGTAGGCGAGGTAGGGCTCGTCCCGGCGCAGATCGAAGTCCACACCGGACGCGCGCGCGATGGGCCCGGACACCCCGTACTGCAGGATCTGCTCCCGCGTGAGGACGCCGACTCCCCGGGTGCGAGCCCGGAAGATCTCGTTGCCCATGATGAGGTCGTCGATGTCGCCCATGCGGGCGCGCACCTCGGAGACCGCCGTCCGCGCGCGCGCCGTCCAACCGGCGGGAAGCTCCTCCTTCAGCCCGCCGACCCGGTTGAACATGTAGTGCATGCGCCCGCCGGAGATCTCCTCCATGACCCGCTGCAGGACCTCGCGCTCGCGGAACGCGTAGAAGATCGGAGTGATGGCGCCGACTTCCAGCGGGTAGGAGCCGAGGAACATCAGGTGGTTGAGGATCCGGTTCAGCTCGGCCAGCAGTGTCCTCGCCCAGACGGCTCGTACCGGGACCTCCATGCCGAGCATGCGTTCGACGGCGAGCACGACGCCGAGCTCACTGGAGAACGCCGACAGCCAGTCGTGCCGGTTCGCCAGGACGATGATCTGCCGGAAGTCGCGGACCTCGAACAGCTTCTCCGCGCCGCGGTGCATGTACCCGACGATGGGCTCGGCGGCCGAGATGCGTTCGCCGTCCAGGGTGAGCTTCAGCCGGAGCACACCGTGCGTGGACGGGTGCTGGGGGCCGATGTTCAGGGTCATGTCCTCGGTGGCGAGCTCTTTGGCGCCCGCACCGATCCCGACGATCCGTTCGGTGGTCATGGTCGCGCCTCCGCCACTCCGATCACCGCTTCATGGTCCCATGGCGAGCGGTAGTCGTTATCCGATTGACTAGGGGGCAATGAACGCGAGCCACGGCGAACCGCCATACGATCCCGCCGCGCATCCTGGACCGCAGGGCGCGGTGCGTCCGCCCGCGCCGTCCGACCCGGGCCACGGCGGTCAGCCCCCTGGTCAGGGACAGGTAGGGGCACCTTACCCGCCGCAGCAAGGGCCGCCTCTCTACCAGGCGGATCAGGCGTTCGCGCCTGGGGCCGGCCTCCACTGGTCGCCCATCTCGAAACGCCACGCCTTCCACAGGCTTCTCACAGCGGTCCTCTGGGCGATCCCCGTCGGCGGGGTGGGCGCTTTCATCGTATGGAGGAACGGCACCGTCGTGGCGGCCTCCATGTGGGTCGCCGCTGTCGTGCTCGGGGTGATCCTCACCTGGCTGGTCGCGGAACTGGACCGCAGGGCCTACGGCTATGTCGAGCGTCAGGACGACCTCATCGTGACCCACGGTGTCTTCGTCCGGCGGCTCATCGTGGTTCCTTACGGCCGGATGCAGTTCGTGGACGTCACCGCGGGGCTGCTGGAGAGGTGGATGGGCGTCGCCACCGTCCGGATGCACACCGCGGCCGCGGCGACGGACGCGACGATTCCGGGGCTTCCCTCCGCGGAGGCCGCGCTCCTGCGTGACCGTCTCGCGCAGAAGGGCGAGGAACGGAGCATGGGCCTATGAGCGGCCCCTATGGCCCGTACGGCCCGCCTGGCCGACCCAGGCCACCGGGCCCGCCTGGGCCCTATGGGCAACCGGGACCACAAGGGCAACCCGGGCCCCACGGGCAGCCTGGCCCCTACGGGCGCCCTCCGGGGCCTCCGTACCCGCCCCCACGCCCTGGGTACGGTCCGCCTCGTCCGCCGTATGTGTACGGCCCGCCGCAACGGCCGCCCGTCCGGTTCTCGGAGGGCACGCACAGGCTCCACTGGGCGACGGCCCCGCTGCGCGCGTTCATCTTCCTCATCATCTACTTCGTCCTTCTCGGCTTCCCCCTCCTGCTGACGCAGACGGACAGCGGCGTCACCTTGGCGCTCACACCCGAGGTGATCCTGCGGTTCATCATCGTGACCGTCCCCATGGGGTTCATCGCGGTGGGGACCGGCCTGTGGACGTGGCTGTCCCTGCGGTTCCGCGTCGACAAAGACGACCTTGTCGTGGAGACCGGCATCCTGCGCAAGAACGCGCGGCGCATCCCGCTCTCGCGAATCCAGGCCATCGACGTCGTGCGTCCGCTCGTGACGCGGGTGTTCGCGCTTTCGGAAGTGCGCGTGGAACTGGCAGGAGGCGAGAAGAGCGAGATCGCCCTCCGCTACCTGGGACGGCAGTCGGCGCAACAGCTGCGCGCCGAACTCCTGGCCCGCGCCGCCGGGCTTCCGGGCCACACCCCGGAGGCCCCCGAACGGCACCTGTGGCGCGTGTCGTTCGGCCCGCTCCTCGGGTCGCTGGTCGTGCGGCTGCCCGTCCTGGGGACGGTGCTGCTCTTCCTCGCGTCCCTCATCTTCTTCGTGCTGTACGCGGAGGGCGGCATCCTGGCCGTCACCATCCCGGTCCTGCTCGGCCTCATCCGAGCCGTGATCGCGCCGCTGGTCATGTACGCCAACTTCACGGTGGCGATGTCACCGGACGGGATCCGCCTGCGCTACGGCCTGCTGGAGACCCGGATGCAGACGCTCCCGCCGGGACGCGTCCAGGCCGTCAGCATCGTCGAACCGGCGATCTGGCGCACCCTCGGATGGGCCCGCGTCGACGTCACGGTCGCCGGATACGCGGGCGAGCGGCAGGCATTGTCGTCGACCCTGCTCCCCGTCGCGCCGCGCCACGTCGCCATGCACCTCGTCTCGCAGGTCTTCCCGGGGACGCACGTGGACGCCGTCCCCCTCATCCCGGCGTCCTCCAAGACCGTGTCGATCGACCACGCGGACGGCGCGGGCACCGACGACGTCGTCTTCGTGACCCGGCACGGGTGGCCCTGCCGCCGCACGGACGTGATCGCACACGCGCGCGCGCAAAGCGTTCGGTTGACCGCGAACCTCTTCCAGCGGCTGCTGGGCCTGGCGACCGTCCATGTGGACGCGCCCCCAGGCCCGGTCCAGGTGTCCGCGGCGGACCGCGAGCTCGGCGAGGCCCGCGCGATCGTCGAGTCCACCGCGCGCCGGGCCCTCGCCGCCCGCCGCGCCGGCGGCGGGGACCCCACCCACTGGGCCCGCTGACGGTCATCCAGAGGAAGTCATCTCAGGGCGGCCCGGTTTCGTCACCTGGGGCGGAGAAGCGCGGGAGCTGGAATTCCGCCGGAATCGCCACAGCGAGCTCCCCATCGCCCGCAAGTTGGGCGGCAACCGACTCGACTCGGTGTCAGAGTCTCTATAGTCGGCCGCATGGACCTTCATCCAGCCCAGTCGGACTCCTCCCATTCCGGCTTGTCCAGAACCGGATCGAAGCCGTTCGGGATCGCTTTATGGATCTCGGGCTGGCTGCTGTCACTCCTCGGCCTGGCCATGTCTCTGGGGATGCTTCTCTATTTGGGATACAGCGGCCGAACGTTCTCCTGGGAGTACTTTCTCATCTTCCCGTCGATGCTGGCGGGCGGGGCGGTGGTTCATTGCGGCCAACTCCTCCGGTTGAACGGGAGAAGGCGTCTCGCGAAGATCGCACCTTTTCCCGCGGACGGCGACGTGTTCGTCCTGTACCTCAGAGCCTTCTACCGCGATGCGGAAAAGACCGGTCTCGAGCGGTCCTGGTTGCGCCCCGAAGCCTTGATGTCGCTGCCGCACCTCGGGACGTTCTTCTTCTCCGGCCACAGCATCGAAGAACACCTGATCTCGTCCCTGCGCGGCCTGGGGCCGGTCATAGCCGTGGGAATCCCCGGCGAGCCTCTGCCGCCCGCCGGAGCCCGGCGCCTGTACATGCCGCAGGACGGCTGGGAAGAGCCGGTCAAAGACCTCATGTCCCGGGCTCGAATGGTCGTCATCGCTCTTGATCCCCGTTCGGTCGCCACCCCGGGGGGAACCGACGGCGCTTCCGGGCTCGTCTGGGAATTCCTCCAGGCGACCCGTATCGTGCCGCCCGAGCGGCTCCTCTTCGTCGCCCCCGAGACAGAGGAGGCGTTCGACCTGTTCCGAGCCGAGGTCGCCAGCGCGCTGCGAGGCTGTTCCGCCGAAGAGCGCGCGTCCGTCCCCGAATTGCCGGAGTTCCGCCCGGCCGCGAGGGAATTCATGAACAAGGAGCGCTCCAGTGGCGGTCTGATCACTTATTCAACCGACTGGGCTCCGAGCTTCTCGCCGTTGCCTCCCGCCTTTCCACTCTACGACGTCCTCCGAGCGAGGTTGCGTGGCGCCCTGCGTCCTGTCAAGGACCGGTTGGCTGCATATGAGGACGGGCTGCCGCAGGCGAATGATCCAGGCCTTCAGGACTGGCGGCGGCGCGCGGAGTTGATCGCGCTCATGCGAACCGTGCTCCTCGTCCTTTTCGGCTTTGAGTTGGTATCCGCAACACTGCGCCTGGGCCTCCCGAAAGGGATCGGAGAGTGGTCCCTGATCGTCTTGTCATTCCTCTTCACGTTGCTCATCCTGCACGTCACGGGGAAAATGGCTAGAGACGCCCGGATCCGTTCTGTGCCGCCGCCCGGAGGGCGGGGCTCGGACGGGATCGGTCCCCGGCGGATACCCCCATGATGCGCTCGCGCTGCGCGCAGTGCCGAAGGCCGGCGCCAAGCCGCGACCCCGGACGGGTTTTCCACAGAATCGCGTTCTGCTTCCGAGCCCCTCGGCGTCCCCCGACGATGGAACGCGTCGGCCCGCCCGAGGGGGGAGGGCGGGCCGACACCGTCAGAAAGGGGCAGGCCGGTGGTGCGAGGCACATATCGTCTGGGCATGAGCGATCTGGCCTATGACCCCTGGTCCCCCGCGTTCGTGGCGGACCCGTACCCGGTGTTCGAGCGGCTGCGGGCCGAGCATCCGGTGTTCTTCCACGAGCCCACCGGCCAGTGGGTGATCAGCCGGTACGAGGACGTCGACGCGCTGCTGCGCGACCGGCGCCTCGGGCGGTCGTACCTCCACATCGCCACCCACGAGGAGTTCGGGCAGATGGCCGAGCCCGACTTCCTCAAGCCGTTCTGGGACCTGATCCGCGCCGGGATGCTCGACGTGGAGCCGCCCACGCACACGCGGCTGCGGCGCCTCGTGTCCAAGGCGTTCACGGCGCGGATGGTGGAGGGCCTGCGCCCGACGATCAGGCGCCTCGCCGAGGAACTGGCGTCGGGGCTCGCGGACCGGGGCGGCGGCGACCTGCTCGCCGAGGTCGCCGAGCCGCTGCCGGTGAACGTGATCGCCGAGATGCTCGGCGTCCCCGTCGAGGACCGGCATCTGCTGCGCCCCTGGTCGGCCGACATCTGCGGCATGTACGAGCTGAACCCGCCCGAGGAGGCCCAGCGGACGGCCGTCCGCGCCGCCGTGGAGTTCTCCGACTACCTGCGGGGCCTGGCCCGCACCAGGCGGAGCGATCCGCGCGACGACCTCATCTCCGCGCTCGCGCACGTCGTGGACGAGGGCGACCGGCTCACCGAGGACGAGCTGATCGGCACCTGCGTCCTGCTCCTCAACGCGGGCCACGAGGCCACGGTGAACGCGACCGGCAACGGCTGGTGGACGCTGTTCCGCAACCCCGGTGAGCTGGAACGCCTCCGCTCCGACCCGTCGCTCGTCCCCACCGCGGTCGAGGAGCTGCTCCGCTACGACACCCCGGCGCCCATGTTCGAGCGCTGGGTGCTGGAGGACATCAGGGTCGCCGGCGTCGACATCCCCCGTGGCGCCGAGGTCGCGCTGCAGTTCGCGTCCGCCAACCGCGACCCGGAGGTGTTCGCCGACCCGAACCGGCTCGATCTCGCCCGCGACCCGAACCCGCACATCACCTTCGGCCTCGGCATCCACTACTGCCTGGGAGCGCCCCTGGCCCGCATCGAACTCGTGGAGTCGTTCGGCGCGATGCTGCGCGCGGCCCCCGCTCTCCACCTGACCGCCGAGCCGGAATGGAAGCCCGGCTTCATCCTCCGCGGCCTAACAGCCCTCCACGTGGAGCGCTAACCGGTCGCCAGCGGAGGGGGGAGCGGGATGGCGGTGGTTTGGGCTAGCCAGCCGAAGCCGCCCAGGCCGGACGGGTCGGTCAGTTCGGCGTCCTCGCCCGCGTGGCAGAGGGCGGCGAGGTAGGCGCGGGGGTCGCGGTGGGCCAGGTCCAGCGGGGGGCGGGCGCCCGAGAGGCCGAGGGCGCGCAGGGCCTCGCGCTGAGTCGTCAGGAGGCTGGACGTGGCGCCGGCGCGCTTCCCCGCGACCATGCAGGCGTCGAGCGCGACATGGGCGGTGACGTCGCACGATCCGTCCGGCACGGCGGGGACGGTGGCGCCGTCGCGGTAGCCGGTGAGCGTCCCGTACACGGGGCGCGACTCGCGCGAGTGCGAGTAGTCGACGGCGAGCGCGAGGCCGGCGGAAAGGCGTTCGATCACCGCGGACCAGGCGGCGCAGCGCGGATGCCCGATCTCGGCGCGGTCGCCCGGTTCGGGCAGCGGCCACCACCGCTCCAGCCAGTCGCGGTCCTCGTCGGACGGCGGCGGCCCCGGGCGCTCGGTGCCGGTGAACGGGTCGACCAGCACGGTCCGGACGCCGTCGGGGGTGCGTTCCGCCACGTCCAGCGGCACGTTGTCGAGCCACTCGTTCGCGACGACGAGGCCGGTGACGCCGGAGGGCAGGTCGGGGCGCCAGACGATCCGGGACGGGACGTCGGCGGGACGCGGCGCGAGCTCCACCGCCGTCGGGGCGAGCCGCGCGCTCAGCTCGGGTGGCGCGCAGGCCAGGATGTTGCTCAGCAGGCGGCCCGACCCGGCGCCGATGTCGACCACGTCGAGCCGGTCGGGCCGGCCGAGCAGGGCGTCGACCTCGACCAGCAGGCGGGTGAGGGCGGCGGCGAACCGCGGCGAGGCGTGCACCGAGGTTCGGAAGTGCTCGGCGGGGCGTTCGCGCCGGTAGAAGCCGTCCTCCCCGTACAGGGCCCGCTCCATCGCGGTGCGCCACGTCAGCCATCCGGAAACCAGCGACTCCACACCAGCGACGTTACCGTGAGTGGCGGAGTCCGGACGGGCCATCCTCGCGGTGGAGGCGGGTCCGACCTGCGGCTGATCCCGGACTGACCAGCGCGTACGTACGCTGTCGGCATGGTGGCGAGCTCATGGGAGTGGCTGCGGGGCCGGAAGCCGCTCGTCGACGCCTTCTACGCGCTCCCCGTGGTGTTCCTCTCCCTGCCGTCGCTGCTGGGGGGCTCCGCCCAGGTCGGCACGGTGCGCCACCTGCTGCTGGCGACCCTGCTGATCGGGCCGCTGGTGCTGCGCCGGACCTTCCCCCGGGCGGTCTTCGCCTTCGTCGCGCTGGTCTCCTGCGTCCAGTGCGTGCTGGGGGTGATCCCGGTACCGGCGAACGTCGCCGTCCTGATGGGCCTCTACACGGTCACGGCCGGATGCACGTTCCGCTGGGGGCTCGCGGCGGCGCTGGTCGGCGAGGTGGGGTCGGTCATGGTGACCTACCGCTACCCGTCCGGCGCCAACGACCGGCGGCTGACGTTCGTCATGATGACGGTGCTGGTGGCGGGCGTCTACGTCCTCGGCCTGCACATGCGCACGCGGCGGGCGTACCTGCGCTCGGTCGAGGAGCGGGCCGAGCGGCTGGAGCGCGAGCGCGACAACGAGGTCAAGGTGGCGATGGCCGCCGAGCGCGCCCGCATCGCCCGCGAGCTGCACGACGTGGTGGCCCACAACGTCAGCGTGATCGTGGTGCAGGCGGACGGGGCGTCCTATGCCATCGACAGCGACGTGCGGCGGGCCCGGCAGGCGCTCGACACGATCTCCTCGACGGGACGGCTGGCGCTGGCGGAGATGCGGCGGCTCCTCGGCGTCCTGCGCGAGAACGACGACGCGGGGGCGTACGCGCCGCAACCGGGTGTGGCGCAGCTGGACGACCTGGTCGAACAGGTCCGCGCGGCGGGCCTCGCGGTGGCGTTCGAGGTGGACGGATCCCCCGCGGCCATGTCGGAGGGACGGCAGCTCACGGTCTACCGGATCGTCCAGGAGGCGCTGACCAACACGCTCAAGCATGGTGGCCCGCAGGTGAGCGTGTCGGTCCGGCTGCACTACGCCGGTGACGCGGTGGAGATCCGCGTGGTCGACGACGGACGGGGCGCCGCCGCGCCCGACGACGGGCGCGGCCACGGCCTCGCCGGAATGCGCGAACGCGTCGCCGTGTACGGCGGCACGGTCCACGCCGGTCCGCGCGCCGGCGGCGGTTTCGAAGTGGCCGCGAGCCTCCCGGTGCGCGAGGAGGTCGCCGCGTGACCGGCCGCGGCGGGCGGGACCGGGGCCTGCGGCGGCTTTCGCCGGGCGTGTGGGGTGTCGTGAACAGGGAGGTTGCATGACGACGGACGTCGACGACGTGGCGGCGCCCATCCGGGTGGTGCTCGTGGACGATCAGGAGCTGGTGCGGGCCGGGTTCAAGATGGTGCTGGACGCGCAGCCCGACATCGAGGTCGCCGGCGAGGCGGGCGACGGGCTGCAGGCGCTGGACCTGCTGCGCCGCACGCGGGCGGACGTGGTCCTCATGGACGTCCGGATGCCGCGCATGGACGGGATCGAGGCGACGCGGCAGGTGGTGGCGCGGTCCGGGCCGAAGGTCGTCATCCTGACCACGTTCGACCTGGACGAGTACGCGTTCGCCGCGATCAAGGCGGGCGCGGGCGGGTTCCTGCTGAAGGACGCGGGCCCGGCGCAGCTCATCGAGGCGATCAAGGCGGTTCACTCGGGGGACGCGGTGGTGGCGCCGAGCACGACGAAGCGGCTGCTCGACCGGTTCGCGGTGCATCTGCCGGACGCGCGGCAGAAGGCGAGCGGGGCGCTGGAGAGCCTGACGGACCGGGAGAACGAGGTCCTCCGGCTGGTGGCGCGCGGGATGTCGAACGCGGAGATCGCCGCGCGGCTGTACGTCTCGGAGGCCACCGTGAAGACCCATATGGGGCGGATCCTGATGAAACTCGGCCTGCGCGACCGGGTTCAGGCCGTCGTGTTCGCCTATGAGACGGGCCTGGTCCGAAGCGGCCAGACCGACCCGCCCGCGTAGCCCGTGGTCGCGGCCTGATCCCCGTCGTCGGGGCGGATGCTTGAGCCGTGAACGAGGCGCCGGTGACCCGTGATGTCTCCGGCGCCTACGTGTGCGCGGGCCTGGCGGGGTCGGTTGATGGGGGGACGGGGGAGTACGACTCAGGTCGTACGAAGGATCCCCGAATGGCCGTGAGAGTGAGGCGGAGCGTGGCCGCCGGGTCGATGGCAGGGGCGGCGCGGATTCCTAGCGTGGAGCGCGTCCCTCCACGACCATGAAGGAGTCACCGTGACCAGCACGTTCGCCGAACCCCCAGGGGGAGCCCCCGCCGCCTCGGCGCCGCCGGCCGTCACCGCCGAGGGCGTGTCCAAGGTGTACGGGTCCGGTGACGCGGCCGTCCACGCGCTCCGCGGGGTCGGCGTCGGGTTCGCCAAGGGCGCGTTCACCGCGATCATGGGCCCGTCGGGGTCCGGGAAGTCCACGCTGATGCACTGCCTGGCCGGGCTGGACACCGTCAGCGGCGGGCGGATCGTCCTCGGCGGCGCCGAGATCACCGGGATGGGCGACCGGCAGCTGACGATGCTGCGCCGCGACCGCGTCGGGTTCGTCTTCCAGGCGTTCAACCTGCTGCCGACGCTGACCGCCGAGCAGAACATCCTGCTGCCGATGGAGCTGGCCGGCCGCAAGCCCGACCCGGCGTGGTTCGACCGGGTCGTCGAGACCCTGGGGCTGCGGGACCGGCTGGGGCACCGTCCGAGCGAGCTGTCGGGCGGCCAGCAGCAGCGGGTGGCGTGCGCCCGCGCGATCGTCGCCCGCCCCGAGGTGATCTTCGCGGACGAGCCGACCGGCAACCTCGACTCCCGCGCGGGCGCCGAGGTCCTCGGGTTCCTGCGCGCCTCGGTCCGCGAGATGGGGCAGACGATCGTGATGGTCACCCACGACCCGGTGGCCGCCTCGTACGCGGACCGGGTGGTGTTCCTGCGGGACGGGGAGATCGTGTCGGAGATCCTCCGGCCGACCCCGGACGCCGTCCTCGACCGGCTCAAGGCGCTGGGGGCGTGATGCTGCGGACGACTCTGGCGGGCCTGCGCGCCCACAAGCTGCGGCTGCTGCTCACGGCGGTGGCCATCACCCTCGGCGTCGGCTTCATCTCGGGGACGTTCGTCCTGACGGACACGCTGGACAAGGGCGTCTCCAAGACGTTCGCCAGGTCGGCCGACAAGGTCGACTACGCGGTGCTGCCCAAGAGCGACGACCCCGACCAGGGCATCTCGCCGGCCCTGCTCCGCGAGATGAAGGCGCTTCCCGGCGTCACGGACGTCCAGGGCGCCGTGCAGGGCGACGCGGCGCTCGTCGGCAAGGACGGCAAGGCGGTCGGCGACTTCCCGACGGTCGGGATGTCCGTGCCGTCCGGACGCCTGCTGCGTTACGAGATCGACAAGGGACGGCCTCCGGCCGGCGTCGGCGAGACCGTCCTCGACAGTCAGCTGGCGAAGCGGGAGGGCTTCTCGGTCGGGAACACGGTCACGATCCTCGACAAGGGGAACCGGCCGCACAGGTTCACGGTCGTCGGGCTGGTCGACTTCGGCATCGACCAGGAGGCGAGCTTCCGCGGCGCGGTGGGCTTCGACCCGGCGACCGCGATGCGGATGACCGGCGAGAAGACCTACCGCGAACTCGACATCGCGGGCGGGACCCGGGCGGCGGTCAAGGCCGCCGCCGGCGGCTCCAACCGCGTCTACACGGGCGAGGAGCTCGGCGCGCGGCTGGCCAAGGCGGCGGGCGCCGACACCAAGATCATCAGGACCGGGCTGCTGATCTTCGGGCTGGTCGCGATGCTGGTGTCCGCCCTGGTCATCTACAACACGTTCTCGATCCTGATCGCGCAGCGGATGCGGGAGATGGCGCTGCTGCGCTGCGTCGGCGCGACCCGCCGGCAGGTGTTCGGGAGCGTGGTGGTGGAGTCCGCGGTGGTGGGCCTGGTCGGCTCGCTGCTCGGAATCGTCGCCGGGGTCGGCCTCGGCGAGGGCGCGCTGGTCGTGGTGAACAAACTGAACGAGCGCATCGCCGTCGCGGGGCCGTCCCTCACGGTGCGGACGGTCGCGGTCGGCCTGGTGGTCGGGATCGTGGTGACGGTCCTGTCCGCGCTGCTGCCCGCCCGCGCCGCGACCCGGGTCGCGCCGGTGGCCGCGCTGCGCGCGGACCTCGAACCGGGCAGCGGACGATTCAGGCTCGGCCTCGTGCGCACCGCCCTCGCCGTCCTCCTCGGCGCCGCGGGCCTGGCCATCGGCGTGGCGGGCTCCCTCGTCATGCACAAGGGCGAGACGGCGATGTACGCGGTCGCGTTCGCCGGCGGCGTGTTCTTCCTCGGCGTGATCGCGGCGATGCCGGCGCTCGTCCGTCCGCTCGGACGGGTCGCCGGCGCGGCCCCGGCGCGGCTCGGCGGCGTCCCCGGGCGGCTGGCCGTGGCGAACGCGCAGCGCGCTCCCCGCCGCACCGCGACCACGACGATCGCGCTGACCGTCGGCGTCGGGCTGATGAGCCTGTTCGCGGTGGTCGCGGCGAGCGCCAAGGCGACGGCGGCGCAGAAGCTGGAGGAGCAGTTCCCCGTCCAGTTCCAGATCCGGCCGCAGAGCTTCGACGGGACCCTCCCGCATGCGCTGACCGAGTCGCTGCGCACCCGGCCCGAGGTCACCGACACGGTCGAGACCCGCCGCAAGGAGACCCGGGTCGGCGGTGACGAGGACGACATCTCGACGATCACCACGTCCGCGCTCGGCAGGCTCCTGAAGCCGGACTTCAAGCAGGGGTCGCTGGACGCCGCGCTGAAGCCGGGCACCGCGATGGTGGACGAGGAGACGGCCAAGGCGCCCGACCGGGGCCTCGGGAAGACCCTGCAGGTCCGGACGGCGCACGGCATCGTCCCGGTGAAGGTCACCGCCGTCTACGGGGCGGGCGCGAGCCTTGACGGGATCATCGTCCCGGAGTCGGACTTCACCCGTTACTTCGGCCCCACGGACCCGGAGGCCGTCTACGTCAGGACTCGTGACGACCTGTCCGCGTACCAGGCGCGACGAGCCGTGGACGAGGCCGCGCGCCCCTACCCGGCGGCGAAGGTCGAATCGTCCGCCGAGTTCAAGGAGTCGATGACCAAGGCCATCGACACGGTCTTGATGATCTTCGGTGGGATGCTCGGGCTGGCGATCGTCATCGCGCTCTTCGGCATAGCCAACACGCTGACCCTGTCGGTCGTGGAGCGCACCCGGGAGTCGGCGCTCCTGCGCGCCCTCGGCCTCACCAAGCGCCAGCTCCGCCGGATGCTCTCGGTGGAGGCCCTGGTCATGGCCGTCATCGGCGCCGCCACCGGGGTCGTGCTCGGGGTGGGCTTCGGCTGGGCCGCGACGAACGCGATGGCGAGCGACTCGATCTTCGCGCTGCCCTACCTGCAGGTCGTCGGGTTCGTGGTGCTCGCGGGCGCGGCCGGGATGCTCGCCGCCGTGCTGCCAGCGCGGCGCGCCGCGAAGACGTCCATCGTGGAGTCCCTCGCGCATGACTGAATGGGGGGCGGGGTGACGATCGTCACCCACCGGACCGCGCGGCCGGGTCCCGCGGGTACTGTGGTGCGCGCACGTCCGGTACCTACCTGAGGACTGGAACGAACCGATGGACCCACAGGCCACGCCTTCCTCCGGCACGCCCGGAAACGGGCCGGTCCCCGCTGGGACCCCGAAGGACCGGCCCGCGCGGCTCGCGGTCGGCGTCGTCGGCGCCGGCCGCGTCGGCACGGCGCTCGGGGCCGCGCTCTCCCTCGCGGGCCACCGCGTGGTCGCCGCGACCGCCGTGTCCGAGCGGTCGCGGGCCCGCGTCGAGGAACGCCTCCCCGGGGCCGGCGTCGCCGACCCGCAGGACGTGGTCGCCGCCGCGGACCTGGTGCTGCTGACCGTCCCGGACGACGAGCTCCCCGAGCTGGCCGCCGGGCTGGTCTCCGCGGGCGTCCCGGTCACCGGCAAGCTCGTCCTGCACACCAGCGGCCGGTACGGCACCGCCGTGCTGGACCCGCTCACCCGCGCGGGCGCGCTGCCGCTGGCCCTGCACCCCGTGATGACGTTCACCGGGCGCCCGGACGACGTCAACCGGCTCACCGGCATCTCGTTCGGCGTCACCTCGCCCGAGCCGCTGCGCCCGGTCGCCGAGGCCCTCGTCCTGGAGATGGGCGGCGAGCCCGTCTGGATCACCGAGGAGGCGCGCCCGCTCTACCACGCGGCGCTCGCCGGCGGCGCGAACCACCTGGTCACCCTGGTCGTGGAGGCCATGGACCTGCTGCGCGCCGCGGGCGTGGCCGAGCCCGGCCGGATGCTCGGCCCGCTCCTCGGCGCCGCCCTCGACAACGGGCTGCGCCTCGGCATCGACGGGCTCACCGGCCCGGTCGCGCGCGGCGACGCCGGCACCGTGACCGACCATGTAGCCGAGCTGGCCAAGGTGTCGGCGGAGAGCCGCCGCGCCTACGTCGCGCTGGCCCGCCTCACCGCCGACCGCGCGCTCGGCGCCGGAATGCTCAGACCGGAGGACGCCGAACGGCTCCTCGAAGCGCTGGCCGACTGACGGCGCCGGCCCTCGAAAGTGCTGGACCCGAGAGTGCTGACCGACTGAAAGTGCTGACCGACCGACAGGGCCGACCGGATGTGTGAGCGCCGGCCGGATGACGAGGAAGGGAACGGCATTGGCTTCTGGTGTTTCCGGCGAGTCCGGCCCCGGCCGGCGCCCGCCGACGCGTGAGTGGAGGGACGGAGCGTGACACCGATCGTCGCCCGCACGCGCGAGGAACTGGCGCAGGCCCGGTCGAAGGCCGCGGGCACGCTGGCGCTCGTCCCGACCATGGGCGCCCTGCACGAGGGGCACCTGTCGCTGATGCGGCAGGCCCGCCGCAGCGCGGACACGGTCGCGGTCAGCGTCTTCGTCAACCCGCTCCAGTTCGGGCCCGGCGAGGACTTCGACCCCTACCCCCGCACGTTCGCCGCCGACCTGGAGGCCTGCGCCGCCGAGGGCGTGGACCTCGTGTTCGCGCCCTCCCGCGACGTCATGTACCCGGACGAGCCGCAGGTCACGATCAAGTCGGGGCCCATGGGCGAGGTCGTCGAGGGGGCCGCCCGCCCCGGCCACTTCGACGGGATGCTCACCGTCGTGCTGAAGCTCCTCAACCTCGTCCGGCCGGACGTGGCGGTCTTCGGGGAGAAGGACGCGCAGCAGCTCGCGATGATCCGGCGGATGGTCGCCGACCTGAACGTCCCCGTGGAGGTCCTCGGCGCGCCGACCGTCCGCGAGCCGGACGGGCTGGCGCTGTCGAGCCGCAACCGCTACCTGTCCGGGCCCGAGCGCCGGACCGCGCTCGGGCTCTCGCGCGCCCTGCGGGCCGGGGCCGACGCCGTCGCCTCCGGCCCGGACGCCGTCCTGGCGGCCGCGCGCGCCGTCCTCGCCGAGGCCGAGGCCGCCGACCCGCCCCTCGCGCTGGACTACCTGGTCCTCGTCGACCCCTCGACCTTCACCGAGATCACCGGACCGCACGCCGGCCGGGCCGTCCTCGCCGTCGCGTGCCGCGTCGGCGCCACCCACCTCATCGACAACGTTCCCCTCGATTTCGGCAAGGAGCACTGATGTTCCGGACGATGTTCAAGTCGAAGATCCACCGCGCCACGGTGACCCAGGCGGACCTGCACTACGTCGGCTCGCTCACCATCGACCAGGACCTGATGGACGCCGCCGACCTGCTGCCCGGCGAGCAGGTCTCGATCGTGGACATCGACAACGGCGCCCGCCTGGAGACCTACCTGATCGCCGGCGAGCGCGGCTCCGGCGTCATCGGGATCAACGGCGCCGCCGCCCGCCTGGTGCAGCCCGGCGACCTCGTCATCATCATCAGCTACGCGCAGATGACCGACGCCGAGGCCCGCGAGTTCGTCCCGGCCGTCGTGCACGTCGACCGCTCCAACAAGATCATCTCGCTGGGCTCCGACCCCGCCGAGCCCGTCCCCGGGACCAGTACGACGCGGGGCGACCTGATCCGCAACTGACCCTTGGGTGGGGGCCGGGGGTCCGGCCTCTCCGGGGTTAGAGTCATAATGACGAGAACCGATCCCGGAGGAGGGCTCGTGATCCCTTCCGTTCTGCACGCCCCCGCGCCCGGCTGGACCACCGACACCGACGTCGTCGTCATCGGCTCCGGCATCGCCGGGCTGGTCGCCGCCCTGCGCTGCCGCCCGCACGGCCGGGTGCTGCTCGTCACCAAGGCCCTCCTGGACGCCGGGTCGACCCGGTGGGCGCAGGGCGGCATCGCCGCCGCGCTCGCGCCCGACGACACCCCCGAGGAGCACCTGGCCGACACCCTGACCGCGGGCGTCGGCGTCTGCGACGAGGACGCGGTCCGGGCGCTCGTCACCGAGGGGCCGGACGCCGTCCGCGACCTCATCGCGCTCGGCGCCGCCTTCGACCGCTCCGGCGGCGACATCGCGCTGACCCGCGAGGGCGGCCACCACCGGCGCCGGATCGCGCACGCCGGCGGGGACGCCACCGGCGCCGAGATCAGCCGCGCCCTCCTCTCCGCGCTCAAGGACTCCGGCGTCGAGGTGATCGAGCACGCGCTCGTCCTCGACCTGGTGAAGGACGCCGCGGGACGCGCCGCGGGCGTCACCCTGCACGTCATGGGCGTTGGGCAGCCGGGCGGCGTCGGCGCCGTGCGCGCCCGCGCCGTCGTGCTCGCCACCGGCGGGCTCGGCCAGGTGTTCTCCGCCACGACCAACCCCGAGGTCTCCACGGGCGACGGCGTCGCGCTCGCGCTGCGCGCCGGGGCCGAGGTCACCGACCTGGAGTTCGTCCAGTTCCACCCGACCGTGCTGTGGCTCGGCGAGGGCGCGTCGGGGCAGCAGCCGCTGATCTCCGAGGCCGTCCGCGGGGAGGGCGCGCACCTCGTCGACCACGAGGGCGTGCGCTTCATGGTGGGACGGCACGAGCTCGCCGAGCTGGCCCCGCGCGACGTCGTCGCCAAGGGGATCATCAACCGCATGCGCGAGACGGGCGCGTCCCACATGCTGCTCGACGGCCGCCACTTCGGCGCGGCGATGTGGGAGAGCCGGTTCCCGACCATCCTGGCCGCGTGCCGCCACCACGGCATCGACCCGGTGACCGAGCCCATCCCCGTCGTGCCCGCCGCCCACCACGCCAGCGGAGGCGTCCGCACGGACCTGCACGGCCGCACGTCCGTCCCCGGCCTCTACGCCTGCGGCGAGGTCGCCTGCACGGGCGTCCACGGCGCGAACCGCCTCGCCTCCAACTCCCTCCTGGAGGGCCTGGTCTTCGCCGCGAGGATCGCCGAAGCCCTACCTCACGACCTCGCCGCCGCCGCACCGCACGCGCCGGAAGGTGCGGACGGGGTGCCGGAAGGTGTGCGGGGCGGGCTGCTGGGGCCGGGGGTGCGGGGGGAGGTTCAGCGGATCATGACCTCCTTTGCCGGGGTGCTGCGCGGGGCCGAGGGGCTGGAGACGGCGGCGCGGGAGCTGGCGGCGCTCGGACGGGCCGGGGCGCCGCCCGGAGGCGCGGAGCCCGGGGTGGACGCCTGGGAGGCCACCAACCTGCACACCGTCGCGTCCGCGATCGTGGCGGCGGCGCGGCGCCGGGAGGAGACGCGCGGCAGCCACTGGCGGGAGGACTTCCCCGAGCGCGCGGACGGGACGTGGCGCGGCCACCTCGTCACCCGGCTGGCGGGGAACGTCCTGACGACCACCTACGAACCTCTGGAAGGGAAGCGCTCATGACACCGGAACTCTCGCAGAGGCTGAGCGCCGCCGGGCTCGATCCACAGGCTGTGGAAAACCTCGTCCGGACGGCGCTGGCCGAGGACGGCGAGGTCGACGTCACCAGCACGCCGATCTTCGCGCCGCAGGACACCGCGAGCGGGGAGCTGAAGGCCCGGGAGGAGGGTGTCGTCGCGGGCGTGCCCGTGGCGTGCCTCGTCTTCGAGATGCTGGACGTCGCCTACGAGGCGAAGGTGGAGGACGGGGACCGGGTCGCCCCCGGACAGGTCCTCATCGCGGTCAGCGGATCCACCAGGGCCATCCTGAGGGCCGAGAGGACGGCGCTGAACCTGCTCACGCACCTGTCTGGAATCGCCACGGCCACGCGCGCGTGGATGGACGCCATGGAGGGCACGAAGGCGAAGGTCCGCGACACCCGCAAGACCCTCCCCGGCCTGCGGGCCCTGCAGAAGTACGCCGTGCACTGCGGCGGGGGCGTCAACCACCGGATGGGCCTGCACGATGCCGCGCTCATCAAGGACAACCACATCGCGGCGGCCGGCGGCGTCACCAAGGCGTACGAGGCGATCCGCGCCGTCTACCCGTCCCTGCACGTCCAGGTGGAGTGCGACACCCTGGCGCAGGTCGAGGAGGCCCTCGCCGTGGGGGCCACGAGCATCCTGCTCGATAACATGACCGACGCCGAGATGACCGATGCGGTCCGGCTCGTGGCAGGGCGGGCGGAGCTCGAGGCCAGTGGTGGCCTTACCCTGGAGCGGGCCCGAGACGTCGCCGTGACCGGGGTGGACTACCTTGCGGTCGGCGCGCTGACGCACTCGGCGCGCGTGTTCGACATCGGCCTTGACTTCACCTGAACAGCGGGGACCTGATGCTGCTGACCATCGACGTCGGTAACACCCAGACCGTTCTCGGTCTCTTCGAGGGCGACGAGGTGATCGAGCACTGGAGGATCAACACCGACCCGCGGCGCACCGCCGACGAGATCGCGGTGGTCCTGCAGGGGCTCGTCCAGCAGAGCCCGCTGCTGGCCGAGACCGACATCAGCGGCATCGCGCTGTGCTCCACGGTCCCCTCCGTCCTGCACGAGATGCGGGAGATGTGCCGCCGCTACTACGGCGACGTGCAGGCGGTGATCGTGGAGCCGGGCGTCAAGACCGGCGTCCCCGTCCGGATGGACAACCCGAAGGAGGTCGGCGCCGACCGCATCGTGAACGCGCTCGCCGCCGTCCACACCCACGGCGGACCCGCGATCGTGGTCGACTTCGGCACCGCCACCACCTTCGACGCGGTCTCCGCCAAGGGCGAGTACGTGGGCGGCGCGATCGCCCCCGGCATCGAGATCTCGATCGACGCGCTGTCGTCGCGCGGCGCGCAGCTCCACAAGATCGAGCTGGTCCGGCCGCGCAACGTGATCGCCAAGAACACCGTCGAGGCGCTCCAGTCCGGGATCATCTTCGGCTTCGCCGGGCAGGTGGACGGCATCGTCGAGCGCATGTCGGAGGAGCTCGCCGACGACCCGGACGAGGTCACGGTCATCGCCACGGGCGGCCTCGCCCCGCTCGTCCTGGAGGAGTCCCGCAGCATCGACGTGTTCGAGCCGTGGCTCACCCTCATCGGCCTCCGGCTCATCTACGAGCGCAACACGCCCTGACCCGTCCGGGGCGCGTTCGCCGCGGTGATCGCGCCGAAGTCGTTCGCCCGCACCGGACGGGCTGGATAGCCTTGCGATGTGAGTGACGAGACCTTCGACGAGCTCCCGGAGCAGATGCGCGTGCGCCGGGAGAAGCTCGACCGGCTCCGCGAGAGCGGGATCGACCCCTACCCGGTGACCTTCCCGCGGACGGCGACGATCGCCGAGATCCGCGCGAAACACACCGGCCTGGAGCCGGGCACCGAGACGGGTGAGAAGGCCGGCGTCACCGGTCGCGTGATGCTGATCCGCAACACCGGAAAGCTGTGCTTCGCCACCATCCGGGACGCCGGCGGCGACATCCAGGTCATGCTGTCGCTGGCCAAGGTCGGGCAGGAGCAACTCGACTTCTGGAAGCGCGAGGTCGACCTCGGCGACCACGTCGGCGTCGAGGGCGAGATCATCACCTCCCGCCGAGGCGAGCTGTCGGTCATGGCCGACCGGTTCGCGATCACCTCCAAGTGCCTGCGGCCGCTGCCGGAGAAGCACGCCGGCCTGACCGACCCGGAGGCGCGGGTCCGGCAGCGCTACGTCGACCTGATCGTCAACGACGAGGCCCGGCGGATGGCGCGGGTGCGCAGCGCCACCGTCCGCGCGGTCCGCGACTTCTGGCACGAGGAGGGCTATCTCGAGGTCGAGACGCCCATGCTCCAGCCGATCCACGGCGGGGCCGCGGCGCGCCCCTTCAAGACGCACATCAACGCCTACGACATGGACCTCTACCTCCGCATCGCGATCGAGCTGTACCTGAAGCGGCTCGTCGTCGGCGGCATCGAGAAGGTCTTCGAGATCAACCGCAACTTCCGCAACGAGGGCGCGGACTCCACGCACAACCCCGAGTTCACGATGGTCGAGGCCTACGGCACGTACCTCGACTACAACGACATGGCCGACCTGACCCAGCGGATGTACCAGAAGGCGGTCGTCGCCGCCCTCGACACCACCGTGGTCGTCCATGACGGCGCCGAGTACGACCTCGGCCTTGCGGAGTGGCCTCGGATCACCCTGTACGGCGCGGTGTCCGAGGCGCTCGGCGAGGAGATCACGCCGCACACGCCGATCGAGTCCGTGCGCAAGCTCGCGGACGCCCGCGACATCTCCTGGGACCCCAAGTGGGGCCAGGGCAAGCTCGTCCAGGAGATCTTCGAGGAGCTGGTCGAGCACACCCTCGTCCAGCCCACGTTCGTCATGGACTACCCGGTCGAGACGTCCCCGCTGACCCGCCAGCACCGCGAGGAGCCGCTGCTCACCGAGAAGTGGGACCTCATCGGGTTCGGCACGGAGCTCGGCACCGCCTACTCCGAGCTGGTCGACCCGGTCGAGCAGCGCCGCCGCCTCACCGAGCAGTCGCTGCTCGCCGCGGGCGGCGACCCCGAGGCCATGCAGCTGGACGAGGACTTCCTGCGCGCCCTCGAGTACGCGATGCCCCCGACGGGCGGCATGGGCGCCGGCATCGACCGCATGATCATGGCGTTCACCGGCAAGGGGATCCGCGAGACGATCCTGTTCCCGCTGGTCAAGCCCGAATGACGACCGGAAGCTCGCGCAGCCCGCGCAGCACGAGGTTGTCGCGGTAGACGAGGTCGTCGGCGGCGAGGGCCACATCGCGTTCGAACAGCTTGCCGAGCGCGATGCGGCCCTCCAGCCGGGCCAGCGGGGCGCCTAGGCAGAAGTGGACGCCGTGCCCGAACGACAGGTGCTTCGGCGCGTCACGCCCCTCGGCGTAGCGGAGCAGGTCCAGCCGGTCGGGCTCGTCGAAGACCGCCGGGTCGCGGTTGGCGGCGCCCGTCAGCAGGAGGACGAGCTTCCCGCGCTCGACGAGCGTCCCGTTCAGGTCAACGTCCTCCAGGGCCGATCGTAGGGTCAGCTGCACCGGCGGGTCGAAGCGCAGCAGTTCCTCCACGGCCGCTTGGACGTTCTCCGGCCGCTCCCGGAACAGCCGCAACTGCGCGGGGTCGCGGAGCAGGGCCAGCGCGCCGTTCCCGATGAGGTTCACGGTCGTCTCATGGCCCGCCACGAGCAGCAGGATGCACGTCGCCAGCAGTTCCTGTTCCGAAAGGACGTCTCCGCCGTCAGAGACGCCCACAAGGGCGCTCAGGAGGTCGTCGCGCGGCTCGGCCCGGCGTTCGGCGGCCAGTTCCCGGAAGTACTCGGCGAACTCCTCGCGCGCCGCGTCCCGCTGGGCGATCTCGGCCTCCGGCAGCAGGAAGTCGGGGTCCAGCCCGCGCGCGAGGCTGTCGGACCAGCCCTTGAAGAGGTCGCGGTCCTCGGCGGGGACGCCGAGCATCTCGCTGATCACGATGACCGGCAGCGGGTAGGCCAGCGTGGCGATCAGATCGGCCTTGCCCGAGACGGGCTCCAGCAGGGCGTCGACGAGCTCCTCGATCCGGGGCCGCAGCCGCTCCACGAGACGGGGCGTGAACGCCTTGCTCACCAGGCGGCGCAGCCGCGTGTGGTCGGGCGGGTCCATGGTCAGGAACGACCGGTGCCGGCCCTGCACCTCGCGCCACACGCCGCCGCCCGTGGGGCGGTGCCCGAACCGCGGGTCGCGCAGGACCCGTTCGCACAGCTCGTAGGACGAGGTGACGCGCAACCCGACGTCCGTCCGGTGCAGGCCGCGGCCGTCGGCCCCGAGCGTTCGGTAATGGGCGTACGGGTCGGCCCGGAAAGCCGGATCGCCCGGATCGAAGCCCAGGACCGCGGTCGCCCCGGCCTCCGCGGTCTGGCCCGTCCTGTCTTCCATGCCCCCAGCCGACCCGAATCTGAGACGAGATGTCAATAGCGGGCGGACGGGGGCCGCTAAGCGCTTTCTCTGATCACCAGCTCGGGCCGCTGGACGACCTGCCGGTGCTGGTGCGACTTGCCCTCGCCGATCTCGGCCATGGCGAGTTCGGCGGCCTCCCAGCCGAGCTCGCGGCGCGGCTGGCGGATGGTGGTGAGCGGCACGGCGGCGCTCGCCGCGAGCTCGATGTCGTCGTAGCCGACCACGGCGATGTCGTCGGGGACGCGGACGCCGAGCCGGGTCAGCTCGTTGATCAGGCCGATCGCCAGCAGGTCGTTGGCGCAGAACACGCCGTCGGGCACCGGCGACATGGCCATGATCTCGTGTGCGGCGGCCTGCCCCTCGGTGGGGCTCAGAGCGTCCTTGACCAGGACGGGCGGCGTGCCGAGACCCGCCTCGACGATCGTGCGGGCGGCTCCGGAGCGGCGTTCGACGCAGGGCTGCGGCTCTGGGACGCCCGTCACGAACGCGATGCGCCGGCGTCCGATGCCGAGCAGATGGGCTGCGGCGGTCTCGCCGCCCGCCACGTGGTCGACCCGGGCGGAGCACACGTCGACGGCGTCCCGGTCGATCACCACCACGCTCATCCCCGCGGCGCGCAGCCGGGAGATGTCGCGGGGGCCGAGCTTGACCGGGATGACCAGGACCCCGGCGGCCTGCTGCTCGGTGAGAAGTTCCAGCGAGCGGCGCTCCTTGGCGGCGGAGTGGTCGCTGGACAGCCACAGCGCGTCGTGTCCGGCCGCGTTGAGCGCGGCCTCGGCGCCCCGCGCGACGTCGGTCGCGTACGGGTTGGTGAGGTCCTCCACTACCACGCCGAACGCCCGGCGCGGCTGGTCGCCGAACTCGCCCGCGGTCCGTTCGGGGCCCGTGCGGAGCCGGCGCGCGGACTCGTTGCGGACGAACCCGAGCTCCTCGATCGCCGCGCGGACACGGTCACGGGTAGCTTCGGCCACGAGATCTGGCCGGTTTAGGACATTCGAAACGGTCCCAACTGAGACGCCCGCGCGCCTCGCGACCTCACGGATGCTGGTCTGTGGCAACTCGCTCCTCGTCCCGCTCCATGGGCGTTTTCCCAGGTAGTGGAGTTTTGCATGGCGTGGCACCGAATGCACGGTCACACATGGTGAACGTACGGGCGCGTAGCGCTCTTGACCGGCGCTTGACGGGCCGGATCCGGCCGCCTAGCGTTCCGAGCCGAAGCGTAGCTTGAAACGATTCACGATCTTCGTTCACTTGCGAGGACCGGTGAGTTCGGCGGGAGGGGCGGGTGCGGATGGCTGGCGATCTCATCCCGTCTCCCTCGGCAGGGCAACGAGTGAATCGTCACCCGGAGTTCCCCCGTACACCCCCGCAATCGGCCATGCGGCCACCTCCGGCCAAGCGCGTGAGACAGCAAAGGAACCCGATGATCTAAGTCCGGAAGGGTCCGGACCCGGCAACCCAACGCGCGTACAGATCGAGGCCAACCCGTGCCTGTGCAGCGGACGGCTGCATCCCCGCGGTCATCACCACGGACGAGGGAGGACGGAGTGGAAACAGCAGCCACACTCGCACGTCGTGGCACCGACGATTTCGGGCTGAGCGAAGAGGAGATCCGACTGCTCGCCCAGATCGCCAGCGGTGTCACCGCCGATGTGGCGGCGCGCAAGCTGGAACTGAGCGCTCGGACCTTGCGGCGCCGGCTGCGGACGATCTGCGACCGGCTGGAGGTCAACACCCCTATCGAGGCCGTGGTGTGGGCGGCCCGAAGGCAGCTCATCTAGCCTGCACCCCCGACGCTCGCCAGGGGACGGCGGGCGTCATCCGGAGAAATGGCGGCTCGTTCGAATTCCGTCCGACCCCGCAGCGGCGGCGCCGGCGCCCT
The DNA here is from genome assembly GCF_040492135.1 of Actinomadura sp. NPDC000600. Classification (NCBI taxonomy): domain Bacteria; kingdom Bacillati; phylum Actinomycetota; class Actinomycetes; order Streptosporangiales; family Thermomonosporaceae; genus Actinomadura; species Actinomadura sp. NPDC000600. The sequence continues at coordinate 40,251 of NZ_JBEUPD010000009.1, read as the reverse complement.
GGCAGGTAGGTCCCTGCAGAAGGCGCCGCCGCGGACGGCGTTCGAACCGGGCACGCCCCCTGAGCCGGCCCGACGGCCGGCAGGGCCGCCCTGCCCGACACGTCCGCCCGGATCGACGTGCCCGTCCTCATCCGGCACGGTCGGCGCGACGAGTCCGGAGGCACGGCGTTATCGATCGTCGTACGCGTTGCCTGCCGGGCCGCCGGTCAGGCGACCCGCACTCCGCCGGCGAAGGGGCGTCCGTCCATGGAGGCGATCTTCACGACGTCTCCGGTCTGCGGGGCGTGCAGCATCTTGCCGCCGCCGACGTAGATGCCCATGTGGTGCAGGTCGGAGTAGAAGAACACGAGGTCGCCGGGCTGGAGCTCGCTGCGCGACACGTGCGTTCCCGCGTTCCACTGGCTGCCGGTGTAGTGCGGCAGGTTGATGCCGACCTGCTTGTAGGCCCACATCGTGAGGCCGGAGCAGTCGAAGGTGCTCGGCCCGGCGGCGCCCCACACGTACGGGCGGCCGATCTTGCTCATCGCGTACCGGAGCGCCTGCGCGGCCTTGCCGGTGCCGACGACCGGGAGCTTGGCGAGCTGGGTCGGGTCCTTGTCGACGAGCTTGCCGCGGATCTTCTCGTAGGCGTCGGTGACCTTCGTGCGCTGCGACTCGAGCTGCGACTTCAGGTCCTTCACCTGCTTGGCGCGGGACTCGGCGGACTTGCGGGCCCGCTGCGCGGACTGCATGGCCTGCATGAGCCCGAGCACCTGGGTGCTGTCCTGCTTGGCGAAGTAGTGCAGGGTCGCGGCCTGGTCGAGGATGGACTGCGGGTCCTGGGAGGCGACGAAGGAGACCGTGGGGTCGGAGCCGCCCTGCATGTAGCTCGTCGCCGCGAGGGATCCGACCTTCTGGCGGAGCGTCTCGAGCGTCTTCTCCTGCCGCTTGGCGTTCTCCGTGGCCACCTTGGCGGCGCGCTGCGACTGCGCGAGCCTGACCTTCAGCCCGTTGTACTGCTCGGTGAGCTGCTCCAGCTGGTCGGCGAGCTTGAGGGCCTTCGTCCTCAGCTCCTTGGCCGAGGGGTCGGGGTCGGCGTGCGCGACGGCGAGCGTGTGCGGGACGAGCGCGTACGGAGCGGCCGAAACGACGATGAGCGCGCCGACCGCCGTGGCCGCGCGCCCGTAGAAGCGTGAAAGGGAAGCATGCCGCGATCGCTTCACGAATACTCCTCTCCTCAGCCGCCTACCGGGTTAGCTGACGGGTTGGGGCCGGAGCAGCCCGTCCGCGGCCGCGCGCGAGCGATCGCTCGCGGCTGCGGATTCACCCCTCACGGTTGGTCGTCAGGGCGATCCCCCGAAACGCTCCGAAAGTGGGTCCCCGGCTCCCAGGACGCTGGTTGCGGCCTTGGGACTCGGCGGTTCGGCCTCCGTCCTGCGGTCGGCCGACGTCAGCGATGGACACTAACGGAACCCGCATGGGATGCCAACCAGAACATGCGAATTGGCAGGTGGCGCGGCGCGGTGGCGGCGCGTTCGGCCGCCTGCGCGGAGGGGTGCCCCTGGCGAGCGGCGGCGTTCGATAATCTCGCCTGTTTGTGGAAGTCGTGATCCGGCGTGCCCGCACCGCCGACGTCCAGGAGATACGCAGGCTCGTCGATCTGTACGCCGGGTCGGGGCGGCGCCTGCTGAAGAAGACGACGGTCAAGCTGTACGAGGACGTCCAGGAGTTCTGGGTCGCCGAGGACATCCAGCACGGGACGCCTGGGCGCGTCGTCGGGTGCGGCGCCCTCCACGTCATGTGGGAGGACCTCGCGGAGGTCCGCTCGGTCGCGGTCGAGAAGGAGTGCGGGGGACGGGGAATCGGGCACCGGATCGTGACCCGCCTCCTGGAGACCGCAAGGGAACTCGGCGTGCGGAGGGTGTTCTGCCTTACCTTCGAGGTGGAGTTCTTCGCCCGCCACGGCTTCCAGCAGATCCTGGGGACTCCGGTGGCGCCTGAGGTGTACGAGGAACTTCTCCGCTCCTACGACGAAGGCGTGGCAGAGTTCTTGGACCTCGACCGGGTCAAGCCGAATACGTTGGGCAACACCCGGATGTTGCTTCGCCTGGAGGACTGACTCAAATGAGCGATTCCCCCCACAGCGGGCGGCCTTATCGGCCCCAGCAGGGGCAGGGTTCGTACGGCCCGCCGCCCCAGTACCAAGGTCCTCAGTGGCAGCAGCCGCAGCAGCAGCCGTCGTCCCAGCAGCAGTGGCAGCAGCAGCCCCAGCAGCCCCAGCAGCAGTGGCAGTCGCAGCAGCAGTGGAACCAGCAGCCCGCCTATGACGACCACGGCTCCTACGACCACCACGGCTCCTACGACGACGGCGGTGATCTGGCGCTGGCGCCGATCCACCGTCGGGCGGGCGCCCGGATCATCGACAACGCGCTCGTCGCGGTCTTCGGGTTCGCCCTCGTCCTTCCGGTGACGATCGGTGCCTTCGGTCTGGGCAAGCCCGGCAGCAAGACCGAGGACGAGGGGGGCGTGTGGAACTGGCCCATCATCTTCACCCTCTTCTGCGTGCTGTCCGTGCTGCCGTTCATCTACGAGGCCGTCCAGTTGTCCATGTGGGGGCGCACGCTGGGGAAGCGCGTCCTCGGCCTTGGCGTCGTCCAGGCGCGTCCTGCGGGCAGCCCGATCACCACGACGCAGGCCGTCTGGCGGGCGGGGATCACCCACGTCGGCTACCAGCTCGGCGTCTTCTTCTTCCTCGTCTTGGCGGTGATGGTGTGGGACTACGCCGCGTACGGGATGGTGCTTGTCTGGGCGGGCGCACTCATGGCCTACCTCTGGGCGATCTGGGACCAGCCCCTGCACCAGTCACTGCATGACCGCTTCGCCGGCACGCTCGTCATCGACGAGCGGGTCGGATATGACGATTCCGAGTACTCCGAGTACGCGGGCTAAGGCCACGATGGCGGCACCGCTCGCCGAGCCCGGACAGAGGCTCCTCGCGCGCGTCGTCGACACGCTCGTCGTCGGCATCCCCGTCGTTCTCGTCGTCCGCGAGCTCGTGTCCGGGCACACGGCGGACGTCGTGGCTCCGACAGCCGTAGCCGGATGCATGCTGCTCTACGAGGCGGTCCAGCTCGCCCTCTGGGGCCGGACGCTCGGCAAGCGCGTCGCGGGCATCGAGGTGGTCGCGGCGACCGCTCAGGAGGCCCCTGGAGCGGCGGCACAGGGGGCCGGGGAGGCCGCCGGGGCCGCCGGTCCCGGGGGCGCGTCGGCCATACCCGTTTCCGTGCCCGGATTCGTGCCCGTGACGGCCCCCAAGCCCGAGGAGAGCGCGCCTCCGGGGGAGGCCGAGTCCTCCGGTGCGCACGCGCGTCCGGACGTCCTGCGCTGCGTTCTGCGCGCCGCCGTCTATTCGGTGCCGATCGGGCTGCGCCCGATTCCCGTTCTCGGTCTGCTCGCGAGCATCTTCTGGGTCGTGAACGCGGGGGCCGTGTTCGAGGGCACGAGCCGCCAGGCCGTTCACGACAGGGTCGCCGGGACGCTCGTGGTAAAGCGCCCCCGGCCCGAATCCTCGGCCTTCTGAGGGCATCTCCCGGGTGCCGGGCGGTGCTCGCGGGGTTCCAATACCGCCCGTCCGATACCACGGAGTCGCGTGCGCGCCGGCGCGCACGCGACTCCGCTCGCATGCGCTATACATGCTTTCGCCGAGATGCTCGCTGATTCCGGCGCCCTAGGGGTGGGCGGCATATGCCCGTTCCTTCCGGTTGCGGTCTTGAAACCGGCGGGATGTGTCTCGTCCCGGACGTCGCCTCCGCTTTGAGAGTTCCCTCCGATGCCGTTGCCGCGGCCAGAACGCGACCGCTTGATAGCGGGCCTGGACTTACTCCGGATGGCATGCCCTCGCCCTTGGAACGGACCTTTCGCACGGCATGCCCCGCGCGGTGGAAGCCGGGCCTGAGGCGTGGCTCCGCCGGTCTCCGGGGCCGGGTTGAAGAACTGGGGCAGACGGTGGGATTGTGTCCCGATCTCCTGATTTCGCGACACCGGTCGGCACCCCGCTTCCGCGGCGCGAGCAGGGCGAGGACCGCGCCCGTCCTGCCGCGGCAACAGATTTCGGGGCCGGGCCCTCGGGCGTTATTCGTCCACGTCCACCGGTACGGGGTTGATCAGGCACTGCGGTCACCTGCGCATTACCGCGCGGGCAGGCGGTTAGTGCCCGATACGGGAGGTTAATCGCGGCCGGGGCGGCGCCGTCCGCAAACCCGGCCCAATGCGCGCACTCCTGCGCAGGTCAGCGCGGTACGCAGTGACGCCGGTCACGGTTGAAAACCCGGGCGGGTCGCCGCGGGTTGGGGAATTCATGGCGCCCGGGCCGGGTCCGGGCGTCATCCGAGGTCTGTGCGCACCCGAAACGACGAGGCCGATTACAGCCGGTCACGGGCGGAAGGCGGTTTCCCTCGACTGCCGGTTCATGGTGGACGCCGGAATTGTCATCTGCGAAGTTCTAGGTATATCTTTGGCACTCGATTAGAGTTTGCTCAAGCCGAAAGGTCTGTCCCCATGGCACAGAAGGTTCAGGTGCTTCTCGTCGACGACCTCGACGGTGGCGAGGCGGACGAGACCGTAGCGTTCTCGATCGACGGCGCCTCCTACGAGATCGACCTCAGTGGCGCCAACGCGACGAAGCTGCGGGAATCGCTGCAGCCGTTCGTCGAGAAGTCCCGTAAGGCGGGCACGGTCAACCGCCGCCGCCGGCAGCGCGGCGCTTCCAGCCGCGAACGCAGTGCCGAGATCCGCGCCTGGGCCAAGAACAACGGCATCAAGGTCAATGAGCGCGGCCGCATCCCGGCTCACGTGATCGAGCAGTACGAGGCGGCCAACTGATCCGCCCGGACCACCGGCGGCCCGTCTCCGTTAGCGGGGCGGGCCGTTCGCCGTTAGCGGGGCGCTTCGTCGGCGGGGCGGCCGTTCTCCCGGTGAGCCGTTCGCTTGTGGCGTAGCGTCCGCGCGGTTCGCCGAGTCCGCCGTGAGGTACACAGGGCGCGCGGGTGGAAACTCCACCCCCATTCGGCACTCTCGGCCCGCGCCTTGACCGACCTGCGAAAAGTCCCCCGTTCGCTTGGGGCGTAGCGGGAACATGACGCACCGATGCGGTAGTTGGATGAGACTGAACAGCGCATAGCTGGGGAACGTCTCCTGGTGGGAGTGCACCGGGCGGCCTCCTCGGGGCGGGCTAGCATGCGGAAGGACAGTTCCGGACGTTCCGGACTCTGCCCAACCGCTCTGTGAGGAGCGACGAGATGTTCGAGAGGTTCACCGACCGCGCGCGGCGGGTTGTCGTCCTGGCTCAGGAAGAGGCCAGGATGCTCAACCACAACTACATCGGCACCGAGCACATCCTCCTGGGTCTGATCCACGAGGGTGAGGGCGTGGCCGCCAAGGCTCTGGAGAGCCTGGGGATCAGTCTTGAGGCCGTGCGTCAGCAGGTTGAAGAGATCATCGGCCAGGGCCAGCAGGCGCCGTCGGGCCACATCCCGTTCACTCCGCGTGCCAAGAAGGTCCTTGAGCTGTCGCTGCGCGAGGCGTTGCAGCTCGGCCACAACTACATCGGCACCGAGCACATCCTGCTGGGTCTGATCCGTGAGGGCGAGGGCGTCGCGGCCCAGGTGCTGGTGAAGCTCGGCGCCGACCTGAACCGGGTCCGCCAGCAGGTCATCCAGTTGCTGCACGGCTACCAGGGCAAGGAGCCGGCCGCCTCCGGCGGTCCCTCGGAGTCGGCTCCCTCCACGTCCCTCGTGCTCGACCAGTTCGGCCGCAACCTGACGCAGGCGGCGCGCGAGGGCAAGCTCGACCCGGTCATCGGCCGGGACAAGGAGATCGAGCGGGTCATGCAGGTGCTGTCCCGCCGCACCAAGAACAACCCCGTCCTGGTGGGCGAGCCCGGCGTCGGCAAGACCGCCGTCGTCGAGGGCCTTGCACAGAAGATCGTCAAGGGCGAGGTGCCCGAGACGCTCAAGGACAAGCAGCTCTACACCCTCGACCTGGGCGCGCTGGTGGCCGGCTCCCGGTACCGCGGCGACTTCGAGGAGCGCCTGAAGAAGGTGCTGAAGGAGATCCGCACCCGCGGCGACATCATCCTGTTCATCGACGAGCTGCACACGCTGGTCGGTGCGGGCGCCGCCGAGGGCGCGATCGACGCCGCCTCGATCCTCAAGCCGATGCTGGCGCGCGGTGAGCTGCAGACCATCGGCGCCACCACGTTGGACGAGTACCGCAAGCACCTGGAGAAGGACGCCGCGCTCGAGCGCCGCTTCCAGCCGATCCAGGTCGCCGAGCCGTCGCTGTCCCACACGATCGAGATCCTCAAGGGCCTGCGGGACCGCTACGAGGCGCACCACCGCGTGTCGATCACCGACAGCGCGCTGGTCGCCGCCGCGCAGCTCGCCGACCGCTACATCAGCGACCGGTTCCTGCCCGACAAGGCGATCGACCTGATCGACGAGGCCGGCTCGCGGATGCGCATCCGCCGCATGACCGCGCCGCCGGACCTGCGCGAGTACGACGAGAAGATCGCCGACGTCCGGCGCGACAAGGAGTCCGCGATCGACGCGCAGGACTTCGAGAAGGCCGCGGCGCTGCGCGACTCCGAGAAGCAGCTGCTCGGCCAGAAGGCGCAGCGGGAGAAGGAGTGGAAGGCCGGCGACATGGACGTCGTCGCCGAGGTCACCGACGAGCTGATCGCCGAGGTCCTCGCCACCGCCACCGGCATCCCGGTCTTCAAGCTGACCGAGGAGGAGTCGACCCGCCTGCTGCGCATGGAGGACGAGCTCCACAAGCGCGTCATCGGCCAGGAGGACGCCATCAAGGCGCTCTCGCAGTCGATCCGGCGTACCCGCGCCGGTCTGAAGGACCCGAAGCGTCCCGGCGGCTCGTTCATCTTCGCCGGCCCGTCCGGTGTCGGTAAGACCGAGCTGTCCAAGACGCTCGCGGAGTTCCTGTTCGGCGACGAGGACGCGCTGATCCAGCTCGACATGTCCGAGTTCATGGAGAAGCACACCGTCTCGCGGCTGTTCGGCTCCCCGCCCGGCTACGTCGGGTACGAGGAGGGCGGCCAGCTCACCGAGAAGGTGCGCCGCAAGCCGTTCTCGGTGGTCCTGTTCGACGAGATCGAGAAGGCCCACCAGGACATCTTCAACTCGCTGCTCCAGATCCTGGAGGACGGCCGCCTCACCGACGCGCAGGGCCGCGTCGTGGACTTCAAGAACACCGTCATCATCATGACGACGAACCTGGGGTCCAAGGACATCTCCAAGGGCGTCTCCATGGGCTTCGCCCGGCAGAACGACGAGCAGGGCTCGTACGAGCGGATGAAGGCGAAGGTCTCGGAGGAGCTCAAGCAGCACTTCCGGCCCGAGTTCCTCAACCGCGTCGACGACACGGTGGTCTTCCACCAGCTCACGCCGAAGGAGATCATCCAGATCGTCGACCTGATGATCGCCAAGGTGGACCAGCGGCTCCACGACCGCGACATGGGGATCGAGCTCCGCCAGGAGGCCAAGGACCTGCTCGCGATCCGCGGCTACGACCCGGTGCTCGGCGCCCGGCCGCTGCGCCGCACGATCCAGCGGGAGATCGAGGACAACCTGTCCGAGAAGATCCTGTACAACGAGCTCAAGCCCGGCCAGATCGTGATCGTCGGCACGGAGGGCTTCGACCCCGAGAACAAGGACTCGGCCGAGAACGCCAAGTTCACGTTCAAGGGCGTGCCGAAGCCGTCCACCGTCCCGGACAGCCCGCCCCCCATCGAGGGCGCGGTCAACTTCAACAAGGACTGACGTCCGCACGCAAAGGCCCGTGACCGGTTGAAACCGGTCGCGGGCCTTTGGCTGTGTTCATTGGCAGTGCCCTCCTCCTTCGGGCCCTGACGGCCCTCCATCGTCGGGCACTGTGGGCGATCGCTGGCATCGCTCCGTCTCGCCTTGCGGCTCGCTTCGCGATCAGATTCTGGCTTCGCTCGAATCTGCCTTCGGACGCGATCGCGAGCCTTGAGGCTGTTGCGTGGTTGCGGCGGTGGCTGAGGTGGGCGCAAGAGGCCATCGCATGTCCGGGCTCTGCGCATGTACGGGCTCCTCGCGGGCAGTATCCCCTCACATGATCAACTGCCCCCGGGAGTCGTGATGAGCCGTCTGATCCTTTCCGCCCCCGTCCTTGATGCTCCTGACCCGCACGCGCTGGCGGACTTCTATCGGCGGCTCCTCGGTTGGACGGTCGTGCAGGACGAGCCCGACTGGGTGAAGCTGCGTCCGCCGGGTGGCGGCACCGGCCTGTCGTTCCAGACGGAGCCGCTCTACAAGGCCCCTACCTGGCCCGCCGCTGAAGGCGCCCAACTGCAGATGGTTCACCTGGACTTCGAGGTGGAGGACCTGGATGCCGCGTTGGAGCACGCGGAGGCCGTGGGGGCCGTCTTGGCCGACTTCCAGCCGGATGATGACGTCCGGGTCTGCTTGGACCCCGTGGGGCACCCGTTCTGCCTCTTCATCCGCGAGCCCGAGGCGCCGGTCGAGTAATCCACAGAACGCCGTTCGGTCTCCGGCGTCCGCCGCCGTCGCGGATCCTTGGATCAGAGCCACGGTGGATCGGGTCTTGCTCGTCGGATCCTGCTGGTCCTGTTCAGAGGGGCTGGGCTCTGGCCCCACTCCGGCCATCCGGCTCGCGCTGTCGGGCTCGTGTTGTCGGGCTCGTGTCGTCCGGCGCGGTCGGGCTCGGGGCGAGGGGTCTGGGCGGATCGGGGGTGCTGCTCAAGGGGAGGCAGGGGGTGCCGTGAGCCAGGCTGTGATCGCTTCGTGGAGGGTCTCTTTCGTGCGGGGCGGGGCGAAGGAGGCGGTCACGCCCGCGCGGGCCAGTTCGGCCAGGGCCGGGTCGTCGTAGCCGAAGGCGGTGCGGACGTGGGCGTACTCGGTGGCGAGAGGGGTGTCGATCAGGGCGGGGATGTCGGTGTTGAGGGTCACCAGCAGACCCGCGTCGCGGAGGCGGGGGAGGGGGTGCGCGTCCAGGGACGGAACGAAGCCCAGGGCGACGTTCGAGGACGGGCAGACTTCCAGGGCGATTCGGCGTTCCCGGACCTCGGCGACCAGGTCCGGGTCGTCCAGGACCCGGATGCCATGGCCCAGGCGTTCGGTGCGACCGGGGCCGAGGGCCTGACGGATGCTGGCGGGTCCCTCGCCCTCGCCCGCGTGGTGGACGACGTGGAGCCCGGCGTCGTGGGCGGCGGCGAAGACCTCGGTGAAGGGGGCGCCGGGGTGCGCCTCGTCACCCGCGAGGCCCACGGCGACCACGCGGTCGTGCCGGCGGGCCAGCTCCAGGGTCCGCCAGGCGCGCTCTACGGAGCGGCGGCGGGAGTGGTCGAGGATCAGGCGGCACTCGATGCCGAAGGCTTCCTGGCCCGCTTCCAGGCCCTCCAGGACGGCCGCCAAGGGCATGCCGAGGTCTCCGAGGCGCTCGCCATGCGCGGCGGCCGTGAACGAGACCTCGGCGTACCGGACGCCTTGGGCCGACTCGTCCTCGCAGAACTCGTAGGCGACGCGGCGGAAGTCGTCGGCCCGCTGCAGGCAGGCGCGGACGAGTTCGTTCTGCGCGAAGAAGGAGGCGAAGTCACTGAACGTGCCGACATCGTCCGGGACCCGCACGCCGTTCGCTGCGCCGATCTCGCGGAGAGTGGCATGGCGGACGGTGCTCTCAAGATGAACGTGCAGGTGGGCTTTGGGCAGGCTCAGCAGATCGCGCACGTGCGTACGGTACGAGCCGGTGGCCGGGGCTGACGAGCGAATATTCGTTGACTCCCGGGGGAGGCCCGACCATGATTCGGCCGGATGCGCATGTCCGGGACGTGGGTGTCGTGTCCCCGATGAGCTGACGAGGGGCTGCGCGAGGTGGCGGTGACGGCTGTCCTCGTCAACATCCAACTGGTGGCGAAGGTGACGGTTGAGCGGCTGCGCCCTGCGCCGCTGGACGAGGAATGAGGAGTCCCCGCATTGCAACGGATCTATCGCGTCGAGGACGGCCGGCGCATCGAGGGAGTGGCGAGGCCCGTCTTCATCCACAACTTCACGTACCACCTCACGGACCTTCGGATCTTCGCCGACGGCTTGATCGACTGCTGGGAGTGGGTCGACCTTGAGGGCCTGCGGAAGAAGCTCGAATGCGGCTGGGTGGTCACAGAGGTGCCCGAGGGCGGCGAGATCAGCGCCTTCGAGCTGGGCGGGTGGAAGGCCGCCGATCCGGTGTTCGGCCTCACCGCGGAGATGCTGCTGGGGGAGGTGGCCGACGACATCGAGCGGCTCAACGGTCGCCCGGACTCCACCGGCCGCTGCCTGGCCGCGCTGGACCGGTATCTGGAGTCCAGGGACGAGGCCGACCGGCTGGCGCTGCGCGAGGCGTACCTGGCGATCCCCGGGCACAAACGCCATTACGCGCTCGGCGACATGGACAGCAAGGACCGGCCGCTGGTCTTCCTCTGCACCGATATCGGCGAGCGTCCGATAGGCGGCTGGTTCGAGGACGACGTGGTCACCGAAGCCATGCGGGAATGGGCGTTCGACTACTTCGCCGAGGAGGAGCGTGATCGCACTGAGTTCGCGGCGAAACGCCCGGCCGACGATTCACCCGAACCTGTGTCCGCGACGATTCACTTCGGCGGCCGCGTGTTTCCGAAGGGGTGGCCGACGGATCCGGGAGTCGACGCCCTGCAGAACGACTACCCGGCCCCCATCGAGGTCGGCGATGTCGTCTATCCGACGGTCACGCACGCCTACTGGGCCCTGTCCACCGAGGATCCCGACGCCCGCGAGCGGATCCGCGCAGCTGAACGCCCCTACCACGCCCAGGAGATCGCGGCCGAGGCACCCCGCCGTCAGGAGTGGCCGGACGTCAGGACGGCAGTGATGAGCGGGCTCCTTCGCGCCAAATACGCGCAGCATCCGAAATTGGCGGAGATCCTGCTCGGCACGGCCGACGCGCCGATCGCCTACAGCGGAAGCGGATCCGACCATTGGATCGCACGCGGAGCCGAAGGCCGCAACTGGGTGGGACGACTTCTGGAACTGGTCCGCTCCGAAATCAACGCCGAGAGAGCCGGCGTCCCACTTCCCTGAAGACGCCGAATTCCGATCCCCGTGACACTCGCTAATGCAGCCGTCGCCGCCGAACAACTGCACCGCCCCCTGCGCGACCTCGCCGGGGGTAGTGCGCCCCCGCAGACCAGCGAGCCCAGCCCGAACAGCACGTCCTCCCAGGGCAGTTCCCAAAGCAGGGCCGAGCGACGTTCTCACGCCCCCCGCCGAGGTAGGCAGGCATGACATGCGCAGCGGGAGCGGTTCGCCGGCGCGGTAGTGGGCGGGTTCGTTTGACCTTCGGCTTTTCGGGGGCAGGGCTGGCGCCGTTTGGTGCGGCCGTGCGGAGGTGGGCGGGGTGATCTGCTTTGCCGTCTTGGGGGCTGAGGGGTGGTGGGTGGGCGTTCAGTGGGGGTGGGGCGCAAGTCGGGGTGGGGTGGTGCCCGGGTCAGCTGGGTAGGGCGTAGCGGCCGTCTTCTAGGGGGTCTACTAGGCCGTCGGCTATGAGGGCGTCGAGGGCGCGTTCGCGTTGGACGGGGTCTGACCAGACGATGTCGAGGGCCGGTTTCGCGACCGGTTCTTCGGCGTCCCGGAGGACGGCCAGGAGGCGGCCCCGGCACTGCCGGTCGGTGCCGGCGTACGTCTGGCCCCGGCGGGGCGGCCCGTCGTAGGTGGGGCGGCCGTTCGACTGCCATGCGCACCTGTCGATGACCGGGCAGTCGACGCAGCGGGGCGAGCGGGCTGTGCAGACCAGCGCGCCCAGTTCCATGACGGCGACGGCCCAGCGGGCGGCGGTCGGCGGGTCGAGCGGCAGGAGGCTCTCCGCGAGCCTGACCTCGGCCCTGGTCTGCGTCTTCGGCGGGTACTCGACGCCGGTGAGCAGCCGGGCCAGGACGCGCCGGACGTTGGTGTCGAGGACGGCGTGCCGCTGCCGGAACGCGAAGCTGGCGACCGCCGCGGCCGTGTAGGCGCCGATGCCGGGGAGCGCCAGCAGGTCCGCGTGCGAGGAGGGGACATCGCCGCCGTGCCGTTCGGTGATCGCGCGAGCGGTCTCGTGGAGGCGCAGCGCGCGGCGCGGGTAGCCGAGCCGTCCCCACGCGCGGACGGCCTCGCCGGACGGTTCGGCGGCGAGCGCGGCGGGGGTCGGCCAGCGCGTCATCCACGCGTCCCAGACGGGCAGGACGCGGGAGACCGGCGTCTGCTGGAGCATGATCTCGCTGACGAGGACGCCCCAGGGGGGCGCGTCCGGCGCCCGCCACGGCAGGTCCCGGGCGTTCGCGTCGTACCAGTCGAGGATCGGGGCGGTGTAGGCGGAGTCGGTGTTCATGGCGCGTCGCCATTGTGGCACGCGGCGGGTCGTCCGCTCTTTCCGCTTCGGCGAATGCATACTGCCCGCATGGGGGCGAACACTGAAAGTGATGGAAATGGTATCGGGCTCGACCGGTACTGGAAGCGGCGCGCGCTGGCCCTGGCCGGCGTCCTCGGCGCCGTCGGCCTCCTGGCCTGGGCGTGCGGAGGCGGCACCGGCGGCGCCGGGGAGGACGAGCGGGTCCGCGACGCGAGCGCGGTCGACGGCGCGGGCCCTCCGCCGCCGCCGAGCGCCATGCCCACGGTGACCGTCACCACGACGACCACGCCCGGGGCGGGGCAGGCCGACGGCGGCCCCTGCGACCCCGATGAGCTCGTCGTCAACATGTCCGCCGCGAAGAACGTCTACGCGGGGACCGAACGGCCGGAGTTCCGCGTCACGGTCGTCAGCACGGGAGAGGGCTCCTGCGTGTTCGACCGGGCCTCGCTGGACGTCCGCATCACCTCCGGCGCGGACCGGATCTGGTCGTCGGCCAAGTGCCGCAAGGAGGGTGAGCCCAAAGCGACCCTCCAGCGAGGCATCCCCTTTGTGGACGAGGTCGCCTGGAACCGCCGGCGCGACTGCGAGGGCAAGGTGCGCGCTCGCCCCGGCACCTACGTGGCCACCCTGAAAGGCGCGACGGCCAGAAAACTGGTCTTCACCCTCCGCTGACGTAACTCCTGTAGCTGGGTTCCTTCGTGACGAGACCCATCTACCGGAGACCCGACTGCGTCCAGCTCACCCTGGATGAAAGGGTCCCAGGATGGAGGATTCGAGCTAGCGGAACAGGCCTCGCGGGCGCTCCGGGGGCGTGTTCGCCGGTTCCGGTGCCTGGGTTGGGCGAGGCGTTCGGGTGTGGGATATCCGGGTGGTGGGGCGGGCTCTTGTGGGCGGTTCGGGTGGGTGGCCTGGGGGCCGGGGTCAGACGTAGCGTTCCAGGATGGAGGATTCGGCCAGGCGGGACAGGCCCTCGCGGACGCTCCGGGCGCGGGACTCGCCCACGCCGCCGACGGCCTGGAGGTCGTCGATGCTGGCGGCGAGGAGTTTCTGCAGGCCGCCGAAGTGCTCGACGAGGCGCTCGACGACCGTGCTCGGCAGGCGGGGCACCTTGGCGAGCAGCCGGAAGCCCTTGGGGCTCACGGGCAGGTCGAGGGCGTCGGGGCCGGCGAAGCCCATCACCTCGGCGACCGTGGACAGGTCGAGCAGTTCGTTGGCCGAGAGGGTGTCAAGGGAGGACAGGATGGCGTCGACGCCGCGGGTGCGGGTGTCTGCGGACGGGTAGTCGCGGACGATCAGCTGCCGGTCGACGTCGACCCCGGAGACCAGCTCGTCGAGCTGGAGGGACAGCAGCCGGCCGTCGGTGCCGAGCTCGACGACGTAGCCCTCGATCTCGTCGGCGATGCGGCGCACCATCTCCAGGCGCTGGACGACGGCGCTGACGTCCCGGACGGTGACGAGGTCCTCGATCTCCAGTGCCGACAGCGTGCCGGACACCTCGTCGAGGCGCAGCTTGTAGCGTTCGAGCGTCGCCAGGGCCTGGTTGGCCTTGGAGAGGATGGCCGCGGAGTCTTCCAGGACGTAGCGGATGCCGTCGAGGTAGAGCGCGATGATGTGCATCGACTGGCTCACCGAGATGACCGGCAGGCCGGTCTGGCGGGCGACGCGCTCGGCGGTGCGGTGGCGGGTTCCCGACTCCTCGGTGGGGAGGGTGGAGTCCGGCACGAGGTGGACGGCGGCGCGGACGATGCGGGTGTGGCTGTCGTCGAGGACGATCGCGCCGTCCATCTTGGCGAGCTCGCGCAGCCGGGTGGCGGAGAACTCGACGTCGAGCTCGAAGCCGCCCGAGCACAGGTCCTCGACGGGCTTGTCGTAGCCGAGCACGATCAGCGCGCCGGTGTGGCCCCGCAGGATGCGCTCCAGCCCGTCGCGGATCTGGGTGCCCGGAGCCACCGCGGCCAAGGTGGCGCGGCGTCGTTCGTCGTGACTCTTGTCGTGTACTGGCACCTGACCCCCGGAGGTCGCTGGACGGGCGCCAGTTTACCGAGGCGGGCCGCGCGCTGGTTCCTCCCCAGGTCGCAAGCGTGCGTTGTGTGAAGTAATACTCTGGCGGGACGCCTGTCAGGGCGCGGTAAAGGCCACCTGCAGCGCCTGCTGGAGGCTGTCGACCTCCATGACCTTCATCCCCTCGTAGCTGCTGAGCTGCGGATCCGCGCGTTTGAGGGGCCCGTCGGCCAGTTCGAGGGAGCCGCGCGGGATGACGGCGTACTTGAACCCGAGCCGGGCCGCCTCGGCCAGCCGCCGCTGCACGCCGGGCACGATGCGGACCTCTCCGGCAAGGCCCACCTCGCCGAGCGCGATGAGGCTGGTGGAGAGGGCCTGCTCGACGGTGGAGCCCGCGACGGCGAGGCCGAGGGCGAGGTCGACGGAGGTCTCGGCGAGCCGGACGCCGCCGACGGTCGAGACGTACACGTCCTGCTCGTGCATGGAGATCTTGCAGCGCTGCGCGAGGACGGCGAGGACCATCGCGACGCGGGAGGTGTCGAGGCCGGAGGTGGCGCGCCGCGGCGCGGGCAGGTGCGACTTGGCGACGAGCGACTGCACCTCGGCGACGAGGGGGCGGCGCCCTTCGAGGGTGACGGTGACGCAGGTTCCGGGCACGGCCTCCTCGCGGCGGGTAAGGAACAGCCCGCTCGGGTCGGGCAGCCCGACGATGCCGACCTCGGACAGGTCGAAGCAGCCCAGCTCGTCGGTGGGGCCGTACCGGTTCTTCATGGCGCGGATCATCCGGAGCCGGGAGTGCCGGTCGCCCTCGAAGTACAGGACGACGTCGACCAGGTGCTCCAGCAGGCGGGGCCCGGCGATCGAGCCCTCCTTGGTCACGTGGCCGACCAGCACGACGGTCATGCCGCGCTCCTTGGCGACCCTGATCAGGTTGGCCGCGACCTCGCGGACCTGGGTGACGCCGCCGGGCGCGCCGTCGGCCTCGGAGGTGCCGATCGTCTGGATGGAGTCGACGACGAGCAGCCCGGGATCCACCGACTCGATGTGGCCGAGGATGGCGGACAGCTCCGTCTCGGCCGCCAGGTAGAGCCGGTCGGTGATCGCGCCGACGCGGTCGGCGCGCAGCCGGACCTGCTCGGCCGACTCCTCGCCCGTCACGTACAGGACGTTCTCGCCCGCCGGACCCGCCGAGCCGGAAGAGCCCGCCGAGTCGCCGGACGAGGTCGAGGCCAGGGCGGCGACCTCCAGCAGCAGCGTCGACTTGCCGATGCCGGGCTCGCCCGCCAGCAGCAGGACGGCCCCGGGCACGATGCCGCCGCCGAGGACGCGGTCGAGCTCGTCGAGGCCGGTGGGGCGCGTCTTCGCGGACCGCACGTCGACCTGCCCGATCGGGCGGGCCGGCGAGCTGACCGGCCCGGCCGACACGACCCGGGCCGGGGTCGCCGACGCGGCCTCGGTGACCGTTCCCCATGTCTGGCACTCGCCGCAGCGCCCGACCCACTTGGACGTCTGCCACCCGCACTCCGAGCACCGGTAGGCGGCCTTGGCCGTCTTCGCCTTCGCCATGCGCGGAAGCGTAGAGCCGGGCACCGACACTCTTCACCCGACGCCCGGTTCGTCCCGGTTTCCGCGAGGGTGCGGCGGGGTCAGCTGTTCTTGCGGGCCCGCTCGATCAGGTCGCCGAGGTGGTCGGACACGGTCCCGGGCCGCTCCATCATGGCCATGTGCCCGGCGGTGGGGACGACCTCCAGCCGCCCGGACGGGACGCAGGCGGCGATCTTCAGGCTGTGCTCGACCGGGGTGAGCATGTCGTTCTCCGCGCCGAGGACGAGGGTGTCGGCGCCGCCGAGCGCCGCGCAGTCGCTGATCACCTCGGTGGTGATCATGGAGCGGAGGAAGTCGACGAAGGCGTCCATCCTGGTGTCGGTCATCATCTGCTCGGCGAACGCGACCGCGGCTGGGGAGGCGTCCGGGCCGAAGGCGACCATGTCCTCCAGGAGGGCGGCGGCGTCGCGGCCCAGGTGGCGGACCCGCTCGACGGCGCCGGAGCTCGCGCCCAGCGCGCCGAGGGCGCGGGGCACGACGCGGTGGGCGACGCGCGCGACGAGCGCGGGCATGCCGAGGGTGACCTCGCCGAGCCCCCCGGACGACGTGCAGAGCAGCCCGGCCGCGAGGATCTTGCGTCCGACCAGGCCGGGGTTCTCGTCGGCGTACCGCATGATCGTCATGCCGCCCATCGAGTGGCCGACCAGGACGACGGGCGTCTCGGCGGGGACGGTCGCGTCGATCACGGCGCCGAGGTCGCGGGCCAGGCGGGAGACGGCGTAGCCGTCGCGGGCGCCGCCGTCGGAGCGGCCGTGGCCGCGGTGGTCCCAGAAGACGAGGCGGCCGAGGCCGCGCAGGGCCTTGCGCTGGAAGTGCCAGGAGTCCTGGGTGAGCGTCCAGCCGTGGCAGAACACGACGGCGAGGTCGGTGCGGTCCTCGCCGTCGATCTCGGCGTAGAGGCGGGTGCCGTCGTCGGCGCGGACCGGCAGGGGGCGGCCGCGCAGCGACCCGAACGGCTCGCCCGCGAACGGGTCGGGGCGCAGTTGCAGGGCGCGCATGGCGCGGCGCTGGGCGACCAGCCCGGCGCCGGCGCCGGCCGCGCCGAGGGCGGTGGCGGCGAGGAGACCGCCGAGCGCCCTCCCGGCGGTGACTCGGCTCGTGGCGGCGGCGCGACCCATGGTGCGTTCCTCCCGTGACCCAACCGACTGGTAACTCAGGGGCAACGCCACCACAAATTCACGGCATAGTCCACCTCAAGGCCGGGATGTTCGCGCAGGCAGGCGTCGGCGAGGTCGGGCGGGAACTCGATGCGCAGGACGGCCGCGAGGTCCTCCCGGTTCTGGAACGCCCACCGGATCGTCAGCGGCTCCCGGTGGAAGCCGCGCCGCGTCCAGAACCGCTCGACGGCGGCGGGGTCGTATTTCGGCAGGCCGCGCCGGAACCAGCGGCCGAACGTGGAGCGGGTGGCGTCGTTGTCGATGATGAAGATCGCGCCACCGCGCCGGACGACCCGGTCCAGTTCGGCGAGGCCCGGCTCGCAGCCCGGGCCGAAGAAGTACGCCCACCGCGCGTGGGCGACGTCGACGGACGCGTCGGGCAGCGGCAGCGCCTGCGCGGTGCCGACGCGCACGGTGACGCCCGGAAGGTCCCGGGTCCGGCGCGCGGCGGCCGAGGCGAGGCCCGCGTGCGGCTCCACGCCGATCACCCGGCGCGCGTCCTCGGCGAAGAAGGGCAGGTGGAAGCCGGTCCCGCAGCCGACGTCGAGGACGTCGGCGCCTTTCCAGGGACGGATCGCGCGCATGGCGCCGGCCAGCAGGCCGTCGGGATCGACGGCGCGGTTCTCCAGCTCGTAGACCTGAGGGGAGTTCCAGATGTTGGGGCTCGGCACGGCGCCCCGCGCGATCTCGGCCACGGGGACAGAGGGTAGCCGCGCTCCGGGCAGAGCAAGCGAGATCACTCCGGGCGAGTGTTTCATCACGGCCGCGGCGGCATAGGCTCTCTTTTACGAACACCGCTTTCGCGAGACAGCTTCACGAACACGGCCGAGCGATCATTCCTGGCGAGGAAGCCTTGACTCCGCAGCACAACGGCGTCCCTTCACCGGCGCTCCGCGTACCGGACGCGCCGATCACGCTCTCCACCGCGTCCGTGTACCCGGAGAAGGTACCGAGCGCCTTCGAGATCGCTGCGCTGCTGGGCTACGACGGCGTCGAGGTGATGGTCTCGACGGACGCCTCGTCCCAGGACCTGAACGTCCTGCGCCGGCTGTCGGACTACCACCAGGTCCCCATCAAGTCGATCCACGCGCCCTGCCTGCTGCTCACCCAGCGGGTCTGGGGTCGCGACCCGTGGGGCAAGCTGGTGCGCTCGAAGGACGTCGCCGAGGAACTGGGCGCCGAGGTCGTCGTCGTGCATCCGCCCTTCCGCTGGCAGCGCGAGTACGCGAAGGAGTTCGTCGAGGGCCTCGCCCGCATGCAGGACGAGACGGACGTGCTGTTCGCGGTCGAGAACATGTTCCCGCTCAAGGCGCGCGGCGCGGAGGCGGGCATGTACCTGCCCGACTGGAACCCCGTCGACCAGGACTACCCGCACGTCACCCTCGACCTGTCGCACACCGCCGTCTCGGGCTCGGACGCCATCGACATGGCGGGGAGCCTGGGAGACCGGCTGCGGCACATCCACCTCGCCGACGGGGTCGGCATCACGAACAAGGACGAGCACCTCGTCCCCGGCCGGGGCAACCAGCCGTGCGGGGCGATGCTGGAGAACCTCGCCGAGGGCGGCTTCAAGGGGCACATCGTCCTGGAGGTCAACACGCGGCGGGCGTCCAGCCGCGTTGAGCGGATGGAGGACCTCGCCGAGGCCCTCGCGTTCGCGCGCCTGCACCTGGCCGCCGCCGCCCACACGTGGGAGGTCACCTCGGCCGGGGAGGTCACCCGCCGGGGCGTGCGCCGGTGAGCGACCCCCAGGGGCAGCGTGGGGCGGCGGAGCCCGCCAAGGCGCGCGGCCGGGGTCCGGGACGCCGGCCGGGCCCGACCGAGACGCGCGAGAAGATCCTCGCCTCGGCGCGGGAGCTGTTCGCCGAGAAGGGCTACGACGGGGCGTCGCTGCGCGCCATCGCCCGCGCCGCGGAGGTCGACCCCGCGCTGGTGCACCACTTCTTCGGCAACAAGGAGGGCGTGTTCATCGAGGCGATGCGCTTCCCGGTGGACCCGGCCGTCCTGCTGCCGCGCATCCTGGCCTTCCCCCGCGAACGCCGCGGCGAGGCCGTCGCGCGCACCTTCCTCCAGGTGTGGGAGGACGAGGAGCGCCGCGCCCCGATGCTCGCGATGCTCCGCTCGGCGATGACGAACGAGCGGGCGGCCGCGCTGCTGCGCGAGTTCGTCGCGTCCGCGCTGTTCGGGCGGGCCTCGCAGGCGACGGACGCGGCCCCGCTCGGCATCCAGGCGGCCGCGGGCCAGATGGTCGGACTGATGGTGCTGCGGCACGTGCTGCGCATCGAGCCGCTGGCCTCCGCCTCCGCGGAGGAACTGATCGAACTGGTGGCGCCGACCCTCCAGCGCTACCTGGCGCCCTGACCCCCTCTCCGCGCCGCCCCTTCGCGGCGGTCCCTCCGCGATGCCCCTTCGTGACGTGCCCTTCGTGATGGTCCCTTCGCCTGGCCCTTCTTGAAGGGCCCCTTCTTCAGGGCCCGTTCGTGCGGCCCGTCTGGGCGGCCGCTTCCTGACGGCCCTTCCTCGACGGGACCTTCGCCCCCTTGACCGGGCCTCCGTGTCGGCATAAATTCAACACATGATGAGTTCTAGTCCCGCCCAGGCGTCCGAGGCCGCCGTGCGGGTGCGCGACCTGCGGGTCGTCCGCGGCGGCCAGGAGGTGCTGCACGACCTCGCCTTCGACGTGCCGCGCGGCTCGATCGTGGGGCTGCTCGGTCCGAGCGGCTGCGGGAAGACGACCCTGATGAGGGCCCTGGTCGGCGTCCAGATCGTGCTGAGCGGCACGGTGACCGTGCTCGGCGAGCCCGCCGGGTCGCCCGGCCTGCGGCGCCGCGTCGGGTACGCGACGCAGACCCCGGCCGTCTACGCCGACCTGACCGTCACCGAGAACCTGCGCTACTTCGCGTCCGTCCTGGGCGCCCCGCGCTCGGACGTCGTCCGCGTCCTCGACGAGGTCGGGCTCGGCCGCAACCGCCACCAGACGGCGGCGACGCTGTCGGGCGGGGAGCTCAGCCGCCTCAACCTCGCCGTCGCGCTGCTCGGCGTGCCCGAGCTGCTCGTCCTGGACGAGCCCACCGTGGGCCTCGACCCGGTGCTGCGGCAGGAGCTGTGGGAGCTGTTCCGCGAGCTGGCCGACCGGGGCACCACCCTCGTCGTGTCCAGCCACGTCATGGACGAGGCGGGGCGCACCGACCGGCTGCTGCTGATGCGCGAGGGCGAGATCCTCGCCGACGGGACGCCGGACGGCCTGCGCTCGCGCACCGGCGCGGCCGACCTCGAAGAGGCGTTCCTCCACCTGATCCACGAGAAGGCCGGGAGCCCGACATGAGCGCCGCCGTCACGGTCGCCACGACCCGCCGCATCCTGGCGCAGCTCAGGCACGACCACCGCACGCTCGCCCTGCTGGTCGGCGTGCCGTCGCTGCTGATGATCCTGTTGCGGTACGTGTTCGACCAGCCGATGGTCTTCGACCGGATCGGGCCCATGCTGCTCGGCCTGTTCCCGTTCACCGTCATGTTCGTCGTGGCCAGCGTCGCGACCCTCCGCGAGCGCACCGGCGGCACCCTCGAACGGCTGATGACCATGCCGCTCGGCAAGCTCGACCTCCTGCTCGGCTACGCGCTCGCCTTCGGGCTGCTCACGCTCGTCCAGGTCGCGGTCGTGCTGTCCATCTCGCTGACCTGGCTCGGCCTCGACCTGAGCGGCTCGCTCGCGTCCCTGGTCCTGGTGTCGGTGCTGGACGCGGTGCTCGGCATGGCGCTCGGCCTGTTCGCCAGCGCGTTCGCCCGCACCGAGTTCCAGGCCGTCCAGTTCCTGCCCGCGTTCGTCCTGCCGCAGCTGCTGCTCTGCGGCCTGATCGTCCCGCGCGAGAGCATGGCGTCCTGGCTCCAGGCGATCGCGGACGTCCTCCCCCTCACCTACGCGGTCGAGGGCATGCAGCAGATCAGCACCAGCCCCGACTTCACCGGCACCCTGGCCCTCGACGTCTCCGTGATGGCCGCCTTCGTGGTGGTCGCCCTCCTGCTGGGCGCGGTGACCCTCCGCCGCCGGAGCGCGTGAGCCCCGCATGGGGCAGGGCCCGACCCGCGAACGGGGGGCGGGGTTTACCCGGACGGGCGAGTGCGCCGTAAGCGGACAGAGCGGGCGAAGTCGGCCGTCCCCGCGCGGCGGGGCTGGTAGCTTCGCGCCATGACCTCCCCAGATCTTCACGGCTCGCACGGGCCGCAGGCGTCCGACGAGGGTGCGCGTACGCCCGCGGGGCCGGGGGCCGCCGAGGCTCCGGGCGCCCCCGGGCCGGGCGCCGAGGACGCGTTCTGGGGCGGCGGCTCGGACGGCGGCGGCGAGACGCGGCGCAAGCGGCGCTGGCCCCGCGTCCTGATCGCGGTGGGCGTGTTCCTGGCGCTGGTCGTGGCCGGGATCGGCGGCCTGGTGTGGCAGCGCCAGTCGTCCTACAACGGCAACATCGACCGGATCAAGGGCGTGATGCCGGACGACGGGGCGCGGCGGCCGGGCAAGAACGTCGAGGGGACCGAGAACTGGCTGCTCGTCGGGTCGGACTCGCGAGCCGACTCCGCGACGACCGGCGAGGGCAACCAGGTCTGGAAGCCGGGGCAGCAGCGCACTGACACGATCATGCTGCTGCACCTGCCGGCGGACCGGAAGAAGGCCTACATCGTCTCGTTCCCCCGCGACTCGTGGGTGGAGATCCCCGGCTACGGGGCGCAGAAGATCAACGCGGCGTTCTCGTTCGGCGGGCCGAAGCTGCTGATCGAGACGATGGAGAACCTCACCGGCGTCCGCATCGACCACTTCGGCGCGATCGACTTCGAGGGCTTCAAGTCGATGACGGACGCGCTCGGCGGCGTCACCGTCAACATCAAGCAGAGCGTGTACGACCCGGCGCGCAAGAAGCGCTGGGAGGCGGGCCGCCAGAAGCTGAACGGCGACGACGCGCTGCTGTTCGTCCGGCAGCGCTACAACCTGCCGAACGGCGACTTCGACCGGATCAAGCGCCAGCAGGCGTTCCTCGGCGCCCTCGCCAAGCAGGCCGCCGACCGGGGCACGCTCAGCAACCCCCTCAAGCTCGACCGGTTCCTGTCGGCGCTCACCAAGTCGATCAGCGTGGACGAGGGGGTGTCGGCGGGCGACCTGCGCTCGCTGGCGCTCAGCATGCGCGGCATCCGCCCGTCCGACGTGATGTTCATGACGCTGCCGCACAAGGGCACCGGCATGCGCAAGAAGCAGAGCGTCGTGTTCCTGGACGGGCCGAAGGCCAAGACCCTGTTCGAGGCGGTCAAGACCGCGAAGATGCAGGAGTACGTGCAGCAGTACGGGCCCGGGAACAGCCTCGGCACCGTGTCGTGATCGCCGGGCCCCGGCGGCATAACCTGGGACGGTAGCCAGGAAGCGGTACGCACGGGGACCGGGTTCGCACGGGGACGAGGGGTTCGCACAGTGCTTCGTCAGGCGTTGCTGGCCGCGTCGCGCAGCGGCGGCGCGCGCAGGCTGGTGGAGACCGCGCCGTTCACCAAGGACGTCGTCCGCCGCTTCGTCGCCGGCGAGACGATCGACGACGCCATGCGCGCCACCGGCGGGCTGACCGGCGAGGGCCTGCTCGTCAGCCTGGACGTCCTGGGCGAGGACACCCACGACAAGGGCCGCGCCGAGGCGAACGTCGCGCACTATGTGGAGCTCCTGGAACGGCTGGGCGCCGCCGGGTTCGGCAGGCGCGCCGAGGTGTCGCTCAAGCTCTCGGCCGTCGGGCAGACCTTCGACGATGACCTCGCCTTGGAGAACGCGCGGCGGGTGTGCACCGCCGCCCGCTCGGCCAGTACGACCGTCACCCTGGACATGGAAGAGCACACGACCGTCGACTCGACGCTGGGGGTCGTCCACGAACTGCGGCGTGACTACCCGGACGTGGGCGCGGTCGTCCAGGCGTACCTGCGCCGCGCGGAGGAGCACTGCGCGGAACTGGCCTACGAGGGCTCGCGGGTGAGGCTGTGCAAGGGTGCGTACGCGGCGCCCGCGGCGGTCGCCTTCACCGACAAGGAGGAGGTCGACAGGTCGTACGTGCGGTGCATGAAGGTGCTGATGGCCGGCAAGGGCTACCCGATGCTCGCCACGCACGACCCCCGGCTCATCGAGGTCGCCGCCGCGCTGTCGGTGCTGGACGAGCGCGACGACGACACGTTCGAGTACCAGATGCTCTACGGGATCCGTCCGCAGGAGCAGCGCCGCCTAGCCGCGGACGGCGCCCAGGTCCGCGTCTACGTCGCCTACGGCCGCGAATGGTACGAGTACTTCATGCGCCGCCTGGCCGAGCGGCCCGCCAACCTGCGCTTCTTCCTCCGCTCGCTGGCAGGGCGGTCCTAGGGCGGTCCTGCGGCGGGGCCGACCGGCCCGGCGATAGGCTGGACGGGTCGTTGGAACCCCACGTCAAGGTATGTCGATGATCGCGATTCTGGGTGCCGGGAAGATGGGCGAGGCGCTGCTGTCCGGGGTGCTCCGGGCCGGCCGCCGCCCGTCCGAGCTGATGGCGACCGCGCGCCGGGAGGAGCGGGGCGCGCTGCTGCGGGAGCGGTACGGCATCGAGATCGTGTCGAACGCGGAGGCCGCCGCCACGGCCGGCACGCTGGTCCTCGCGGTGAAGCCGCAGGACATGGGGGCCCTGCTGGACGAGGTCGGCCCGCACGTGCCGCCCGGTCGGCTGGTGATCTCGATGGCGGCGGGCATCACGACCGGGTTCATCGAGGCGCGGCTGCCCGAGGGCGTGCCCGTCGTCCGCGTCATGTCGAACACGCCCGTCCACGTGGACGAGGCGATGAGCGTCATCTCGCCCGGGTCGCACGCGGCCGAGGAGCACCTGAAGCTGGCCGAGGAACTGCTGTCGCCGGTCGGCAAGGTGCTGCGCATCCCCGAGTCGCTCCAGGACGGCGCCACGGCCCTGTCCGGCAGCGGCCCGGCGTACTTCTACTACCTCGTCGAGGCGATGGTGGACGCGGGCATCCTGCTCGGCATGCCCCGCGCCGCCGCGCTGGAGATGGTCATCCAGTCGGCGGTGGGCGCCGCGATCATGCTCCGCGACTCCGGCGAGCACCCGGTGCTGCTGCGCGAGGCCGTGACCTCCCCGGGCGGGACGACGATCTCGGCGATCCGCGAGCTGGAGCGGCACGGCGTCCGGGCCGCCGTCCTGGAGGCCATCGAGGCGGCCCGCAACCGGGGCCGCGAACTCGCGAGCGGCTGACCCGGCCCCCGGCCGCGCGGACCCGTTATCGCCCGTTGGGCGAAAAGCATGCGGAGCGACGCCGCGAGGTGTGGACTCAGCGTGATGGAGCCTGCGCGGGGCGTGGGAAAAGATCTTGGTTTCGGCGGCATGCCCGATCCTGCCCGGCTACCATCCAGTTGATCTTGGAATGGGGGCCGGGATGGAAGAACGGCGCGAGGGTCCGGGCGAGATGCCGTTCCCGGCGTCCGCACTGCACAGGGCGCTCCTCAAGGCACGGGTCCCGCGCTTCATGGCCGACCACGCCGCGGCCCTGCTGGCCGGGCTCCTGGAGAAGCGGAAGGACGGCCGGGGCTAGGCGGCCTTCGTCCGCTTCCCGGCCTTGGTCCGCTTCACCGGCCTGCCCGTGACCGTCCGGACGAAGTGGGCGGCCTCCCGCATGGCGGCGCTCGCCTCCGGAAGCACGCGGTTCAGGATCTGGAAGACGTGCATCTGCCCCTTCCAGATCTGCAGGTCGCAGTGGGCGCCGGCGCGGCGCAGGGCGTCGGCGAACGCCTCGGCCTCGGTGCGCAGCACCTCGGCGCCGCCGACCTGGATGAGGACGGGCGGCATCTCGGTCCAGGCGCACGTGAGCAGGGCCAGCCGCGGGTCCTCGAACCCGGTCGGCCCGACGACGAGGCGGGCGATCCGGCGCGCGGACGCCGCGCTGATGTAGGGGTCGCGGGCGCGGCTCTGCGCCCCCATGGACAGCTCGCAGGTCAGGTCGACCCACGGGGAGAACAGCATGAGCCCGGCCGGGCTCGGCAGGCCCTGGCGGCACAGTTCGCCAGTAAGCGCGGCGGACAGGTGCCCGCCCGCCGAGTCGCCCGCGAGGACGATGCCGGACGCCGGAACGCCCCGCGCGAGCAGCCAGCGGTAGGCGGCGACGGCGTCCTCCAGCGGCGCCGGGAACGGGTGCTCGGGCGCGAGCCGGTACCGCGGCGCGAGGACGGGCAGGCCCGTGTCCAGCGCGAGCCGCGAGGTGATCGGGCGGTGCGTGCGCGGCGAGCAGACGACGTAGCCGCCGCCGTGCAGGTAGAGGACGGCGCCGGGGGCGTGCTCCTCGGCGGCCCGCTTTCGCGCCTCGCGCTTCTCGGCCGCGTGCTCCTCGGCGGTGTGCTTCTCGGAGGGAGCCCGCGGAACGATCCATTCGCCCCTGATCGGGCGGCCGTCCTCGTCGTCCGGCAGCGGATCGTTCAGGGACTCGACCCGCACGTGCGGGCTGTGCCGCAGCAGCAGGGACGCGGCGTCCACCGTCGAGCGCGCGGTTCGGATGCTGGTGGCGTGGCCGGGGAGGTAGTGCAGGAAAGGACGAACGCCCAGGCGGAGCGCATTGCTGATCGCGCGGCTGCGAACGCTGGGGCCGTCGTCCATTTACCCCCCCGTAGGAGATATCTGTCTGGTGTAGGTATGCCCGTTTCCTCCGTGTAATTCACGTCACAGGTGTGTTGCGGGCGGCGGCCCCCGCCGGGCCGCCCCGCGCGTCCGCGGTGCGGGTGCGGTGAGCCGGGTCACGTGGCCCTCGCGATACCGTGAGGTCATGAGCAGTTCCGATTCGTCCCAGTCCGCCGGTCCCGAGGACTGCGGGCTGGAGATCTTCTGGGACGAGCGGCTCATCTCCTACGACTTCGGCCCCGGGCACCCCATGAACCCCGTGCGGGTCGAGCTGACGATGGCGCTCGCCCGCGGGCTCGGCGTCCTGGACCGCCCGAACGTTCGGGTCTCGGAGTTCGCGGCGGCGGACGACAAGCTGCTCCGGCTCGTCCACGAGGAGTCCTACATCGCGGCGGTCAAGCACGCCGGGGCCACCGGGCTGCCGGAACTCGGCCACGGCCTCGGGACGCCCGACAACCCGGTGTTCCTCGGCATGCACGAGGCGTCGGCCCTGGTCGCGGGCGCGTCGGTGGCCGCCGCCGAGGCGGTGTGGACCGGCCGCGCCGAGCACGGCGCGAACATCTCCGGCGGCCTGCACCACGCGCTGAGCGACGCCGCCAGCGGGTTCTGCGTCTACAACGACCCGGCGATCGCGATCGCGTGGCTGCTGGAGAACGGCGCCGAGCGCGTCGCCTACGTCGACATCGACGTCCACCACGGCGACGGCGTCCAGGCCGCCTTCTACGACGACCCGCGCGTGCTGACGATCAGCCTGCACGAGACGCCGCGGACGCTGTTCCCCGGCACCGGATTCCCGGACGAGACCGGCGTGGACGGCACCTCGGTCAACATCTCCCTGCCGCCCGGCACCGGCGACCGGCCGTGGCTGCGCGCGTTCGAGGCGATCGTGCCGCCGCTGCTGCGCCGGTTCCGCCCGGATGTCCTCGTCACCCAGCAGGGCGCCGACGGCCACGCGCTGGACCCGCTGGCCCACCTGATCCTCAGCGTGGACGGGCAGCGGACGGCCTACGCGATGCTGCACCGGCTGGCGCACGAGACGGCGGGCGGGCGGTGGGTCCTCACCGGGGGCGGCGGCTACGAGCTGGTCCAGGTCGTCCCGCGGGCGTGGACGCACCTGCTGGCCGAGGCGGCGGGCGGCCCGATCCCGCCGGCCACCGCGACGCCGGACGACTGGCGCGAGTTCGTCCGGCAGCGGACCGAGGAGATCGCCCCGCGCCGCATGACGGACGGCACGGAGACGGTGGAGGTCAGCAGGTGGGGGGACGGCTACGATCCCGGGAACCCGGTGGACCAGGCGATCCTGGCGACCCGCCGGGCGGTGTTCCCCGAGCACGGCCTCGACCCCATGACCGACGAGTGAACCCCGCTCACGACCTCCGCCCAGGGACCCGATGACCCCCGTGCCTGAAAACGCCGTGCCCGAGAACGCCGTGCCCGAGAACCGGGTGCCCGACAAGCCCGTGCCCACCAGGGAGGAGCTGCGCGCCCACCTGGTCCGGACGATGATCGCCGGCGACGTGGCCACGCCGCGCCAGAACAACCTGCTGCACTTCCGGCGGATGGCCAACGGCGACCCGTACTACCAGTTCGGCCTGGAGCTGAAGCCGTCGTGGACGGAGCGCTCCGTGCTGGAGATGATGGTCGAGCGGTGCGGCGTCGACCCCGACCCGAGGCACATCTACGGGGACGACACGATCGATCCCGAGATCACGCTCGACACCCTCGAGGCGATGGGGGAGCGCATCGGCCTCGCCGCCCGCCGCAAGGAGTGCGTGGTCGTCGCGACCGGCCATCCGGCCACGCTGACGCCGCTGTACCAGGCGGTCGCGCGGGCTCTGCGGGAGGCGGGCTGCCGGGTGCTGACGCCCGCCGCCGGCTGGACCTACGAGGTGGAGACCGGGTACGGCGGCGCGGAGCTGCGCCGCCTCGTGTACGCCGACCCCGGCGTCGCGATGCTGGAGGGCGAGGACCTCCGCACGCACCACACGCACGATCCGCACCCGATGGAGGCCATGCTCAGGGAGCTCGCCGCCGCCGGTTCCGAGGCCGCCACTACCGGTTTTCGGGAGACCGGGGAAGCTAAACCCGATATCTGGCCGGATCTGGCCATCGCCGACCACGGCTGGGCCGGGGCCGCCGGGCAGGCGGGCATCGACACCGTCGGGTTCGCGGACTGTAACGACCCGGCGCTGTTCGCCGGGGCCGCGGAGGGCAAGATCGACGTGGTCGTCCCGCTCGACGACGGGGTCTCCGCGCACCACTACGCGCCGCTGACCGCGTACATCCTCGATCGCGCGGGCCTGCGCCCGGCCGGCTGACCGCCGGTGCCGGAGGCTTACTCCGGGGGGACGCCTGGGTGGCGACCGCTCGCCTGTCACGGCGTGTGACAGGGCTGCCGTAACGAGGCGCATGGGCTTGCCGGGAGCCGTCGGACGCTGCGAAACCGCAGGTCAATCCGTGGTTCCGGTTGACAACCGTTCGTCCTGGCACGTGCGGTGCCGTCAGCTCCACGCTCCGTAGGGAATCAGCACTGTATCCCCACGGTCAGGTCGGAGACGGAAATGTGCGGAACTCCCCTCTTGCGACTGCCGGTACGCGATTTACGCTGGAGGAAGTACACGTGCGTGATCAAAGTCACCCGAAGGGCCGGTGCGCGGCACGTGTGGAAGAGGGCGTCCGATGACCTCAGGCGAGCGACCTCTGAGCGAGGTCAGGTTCCTGACCGTGGCCGAAGTGGCGGCGGTGATGCGGGTGTCCAAGATGACCGTCTACCGTCTCGTCCACTCGGGCGAGCTTCCCGCGATCCGCGTGGGCCGCTCGTTCCGGGTTCCCGAGCAGGCCGTCCACGATTACCTGCGCGACGCGTACATCGAAGCCGGATAACGGGTAGGGGCGGGGCATGACCCCGCCGCGAACTCAGTACCCGGCCGTGCAGGGGGCGTCGGGAGGGTCCCGAGGGACCGTCCCGAAGCTGGGGAAGCAGGACGAGGACCGGCAGAACGGTCCGGACACCGAGCGGACGGGCGTTGGCCGGCGGCCACGCCCGCCCGGACGGAACGGTGCCCGGCGCCGTGCTACGCGCGGTGCCGGCCGCCGTCCGTACCCGCCTTTCCGGGGCCGCGGGGCAGGCCGCGGCATGATCTCCACCGCCGCAGCGGTACCCTGGGGCCTCGGACCGTGCCCGCTCATCGAGAGTCGCTCTCCTGCGGCACGCCCGTCTCCTGCACATCACCCGATACGCCGAGCGAGGTTCCGTGGGCTCTGTCATCAAGAAGCGCCGCAAGAGGATGGCCAAGAAGAAGCACCGCAAGCTGCTGAAGAAGACGCGCATCCAGCGCCGCAACAAGAAGTGACCGCACCGGCCGTCCAGCCGTGAAGGGGTAGGGCCCAGTGTCCTCCATGCCCGCCGCCGCGGCCCGTGTCGTCCTCGTCACGGGCGTCTCCCGTTTCCTGGGGGCGCGGGTCGCGAACACGTTGCAAGCCGACCCGGGCATCGAGCGTGTCATCGGGGTGGACACGGTGCCGCCGGCGGAGTCGCTCGGCCGCACCGAGTTCGTCCGGGTCGACATCCGCACGCCCGGCATCGCGAAGATCATCGCGTCGGCGGCGGTGGACACGGTGGTGCACCTCAACCTGGTGACCTCCTCGTCGGTGCCGCGGGCGAAGGTCAAGGAGCTGAACGTCATCGGGACGATGCAGCTCCTCGCGGCCTGCCAGCGCTCGCCCGACATGCGCAAGCTCGTCGTCCGGTCGTCGGCGGCGGTGTACGGCTCGTCCCCGATGGACCCGGCCGTCTTCACCGAGCGGGACGAGCCCGTCGAGCCGCCCAGGAGCGGCTACGCCAAGGACGCCGTCGAGGTCGAGGGGTACGTCCGCGGGCTGATGCGGCGGCGCTCCGACCTGGCCGTGTCGGTGCTGCGGTTCGCGAACTTCCTCGGCCCGGGCGTCGACTCGCCGCTCACCAGGTACCTGCGCCTGCCGGTCGTCCCGACCGTGCTCGGGTTCGACCCGCGGCTGCAGTTCGTCCACGAGGACGACGGCGTCGAGGTGCTGCGGCGCATGACGGTCGAGGACCACCCCGGCTGCTACAACGTCGCCGGGGACGGCGTGCTGCTGCTGTCGCAGGCCCTGCGCCGCGCGGGGCGGCCCTACCTGCCGGTCCCGGCGCCGTCCATCTCGGTGCTCGGCGACATGGGGCGCCGCTTCGCGGGCCTGTCCGGCTTCTCCCCGGAGCTGCTGCGCTGGCTGACGTACGGCCGGGTCATCGACACCACGGCACTGGAGCGGGAGCTGGCCTGGCACCCGAAGTACAGCTCCGAGGCCGCCTTCGCCGACTTCGCCGCCGCCCGGGGCTTCGTCCGGGGCGGCCTGACGGCCTTGCTGGGACGGGCCTGAGCCGTTCGGGACGCGCCTGAAAGGAGAGCCGAGATGACGATGGACGCTCACTCCGGGGACGACGAGGGCGCGCAGGTCATCCGGCTCCCCGCGGTCCGCGACGACGCCCCCGGAGGGGACGGCCCGCGCGGGGGCGAGCCCGGCGGGGAGGCGCCCGGCAAGGATCCGGCCGAACCGGGCCAGTTCGAACGGGCGCTGGCCTCCGGCCTGGCGTTCCTGCGGCGCAGGCTGTCCGGCGAGTACGAGGTCGACGAGTTCGGCTTCGACCCCGAGTTCAACTCCGCCGTCCTCCTGCCTCTCGCCCGCGCCCTCTACGAGCACTGGTTCCGCGTCGAGATCGACGGCCTGGAGAACATCCCGACCGGCGGCGCCCTCCTCGTCGCCAACCACTCCGGGACGATCCCCCTCGACGCGCTGATGCTGTCGGTGGCCCTGCACGACCACGCCGACCGGCAGGTCCGCCTCCTCGGCGCCGACCTCGTCTACCAGATCCCCCTGCTCGGGCATCTGTCGCGCAAGGCCGGCCACACGCTCGCCTGCCATGCCGACGCCGCCCGCCTGCTGTCCAAGGGCGAGCTCGTCGGCGTCTTCCCCGAGGGCTACAAGGGCGTCGGCAAGCCCTTCTCCGAGCGCTACAAGCTCCAGCGCTTCGGCCGCGGCGGCTTCGTCGGCACCGCGCTGCGCGCCGGGGTCCCGATCGTGCCGTGCGCCATCGTCGGCGCCGAGGAGATCTACCCCAAGATCGCCGACCTGCGCCCGCTGGCCCGCCTGCTCGGCCTCCCGTACTTCCCGGTCACCCCGACGTTCCCGCTGCTCGGTCCCGCCGGCCTCATCCCGCTCCCGTCCAAGTGGGTGATCCGCTTCGGCGAGCCGATGACGCTGGACGAGTACGACGAGGACGCCGCCGACGACCCCATGACGGTCTTCGAGCTCACCGACCACGTCCGCGAGAACGTCCAGCACATGCTGTACGAGACCCTGCTGCGCCGGGGCCCCGCCTTCCTCTGACCGCGGACGGAGCGTCACTCTGGGGCGATGATCGACCCCGTAGAGTGATCGCCATGCCGCCGCTACGCCGCCGCATGGTCGCCCGCGACCCCGACGAGCCGCACCGCGTCTCCAGCCCGCTGGAGCTGCTGTTCGACCTGACGTTCGTCGCCGCGGTGTTCCAGACCGTCGGACGCCTGGGCGGCGCGATCGAGAGCGGCCGCCTCGGCGGCTCCTTCACGCCCTACCTGATGACGTTCTTCGCGATCTGGTGGGTGTGGATGAACTTCACGTGGTTCGCCTCCGCCTACGACACCGACGACGTCCCGTACCGGCTCATGGCGTTCGTGCAGCTGGCGGGCGTCCTCGTCCTGGCGGCCGGGGTGCCCTCCGCGTTCGACGGCGACGTCACCACCATGACCATGGGCTACCTCGTCATGCGCGTCGGCCTGGTCGCCCTCTGGCTGCGCGCGGCCGCCGAGGACCCCGAGGGCCGCGCCACGGCCCTGCGGTACGCGGTCGGCCTGTCGGTCGCCCAGGTGTTCTGGGTGGCGCGGCTCGGCCTGCCGGACCAGGGCCCGACGTGGGTGTTCTTCGTGCTCGCGGCGCTCGACCTGTCCGTGCCGCCGCTCGCCGAGCGGCGGCGCGGGACGGCCTGGCACCCGCACCACATCGCCGAACGGTACGGGCTGTTCACGATCATCCTGCTGGGCGAGAGCGTGTTCGCCTCCACCGACGCGGTGCAGCAGTCCGTGGCCCACGGGGTCA
Organism: Actinomadura sp. NPDC000600; assembly: GCF_040492135.1. Classification (NCBI taxonomy): domain Bacteria; kingdom Bacillati; phylum Actinomycetota; class Actinomycetes; order Streptosporangiales; family Thermomonosporaceae; genus Actinomadura; species Actinomadura sp. NPDC000600. Next base: position 8,250 of record NZ_JBEUPD010000009.1, on the reverse strand, counting down.
GCGGCGAGCTGATCACGATCGCCCTCGCGGGCCTCGCCATCCTGTTCGCGCTCTGGTGGATCTACTACCTCGAACCGGCCGGGGAGGGCCTGTGGCGGCGCCGCGACCTGCGCTTCCTGTGGGGGTACGGCCACTACGTCTTCTTCGCCGCGCTCGCCGCCATCGGCGCCGGGCTGGAGACGGCGGTGGCCTCGTTCGCCCATCACGCCGAGGCAGGTCCGCGGCTGGTGGCCGCCTCCGTCACCGTCCCCGTCGCCGTCGTCCTGGTAATGCTCTGGGTGCTGCACGCTCCGATGGGGCGCATGAGCGCGCATCCCGCGCTCCTCGTCGCCACGGCCCTCCTGGTCCTCCTCGTGACCCTCGCCGCCCCGACCGTGGGCGTCCCGGGAATCCTGCTCCTGATCGCCGCCCTCCTGGCCGTCTTCCTCACCACGACCCTCGTCCGGCGGGCGCCGACCCTCCGGACCGCCGAGTAGCACCGGCGGGTTGATCTGCGACGGCTCGCAGAGCCCGCCTGACGGGGGCCCTCGACCCCGCGCCCGGCTCCGGGACTCGTGTCATCCTGGCCAACGAGCCACAACTGAATCCAGCGGGGAGGCGGCGGTGCGGACCGCCCCGCGTGCAGGTGAGGAGGCCATCGTGCAGGACCTGACAGGGCAGAGCGGGGAGGGCGGGCCGCGCGTGGAGTTCGATCCGTTCGCCGGGCCGTACCCCGCCGGGGCGTCCCACGCGCGGATGGACGAGTTGCGCGAGGCGCGTCCGGCGTTCCGCAGCACGGCGGGGCGCGGGTTCTGGGTGCTGACCCGGTACGACGACATCCTCGCGGCCTTCCAGGACCCGGAGACGTTCTCCAGCCGTGCGATCGCCGTCAGCGACCCCGACCCGGCGCACCAGTGGATCCCCGTCATGCTGGACCCGCCGCTGCACACGACGTGGCGGCGGTTACTCCGGCCGTTCTTCACCCCCGTCGCCGCCGCCGTCCTGCGGGACCGGATCACCCGGCACTGCGCCGCGCTGATCGACGGCTTCGCGTACCGGGGATCGTGCGACTTCGTCACCGACTTCGCCCGGCTCTACCCCACCGCGATCTTCCTGGAGCTGGTGGGCCTGCCCACCGAGCGGCTGGAGGAGTTCCTCGAGTGGGAGCACGCCATCCTCCACTCGCCTCCCTCCACCGGAGGACGGGGCGCGGCCATGGCGGCGCTGACGGCCTGCCTCACCGAGCTCATCCAGGACCGCCGCACCCGTCCGCGCGAGGACCTGATCAGTGCCGCGACCGGGTTCACCGTGGACGGCCGGCCCGTCACCGACGAGGAGCTGCTCGAACTCTGCGTGCTGCTGTTCCTCGCCGGCCTCGACACCGTCGCCGCGCAGCTCTCCTACATCTTCTGGCATCTGGCGCGCGACGACGCCGACCGCGCGCGCATGGCCGGCGACCCGGAGGTCATCCCCGACGCGATCGAGGAGTTCCTGCGCGTCTACGCGCCCGTCCTGCCCGCCCGCAAGCTCACCCGCGACGTCGAGATCCACGGCTGCCCCATGAAGGCGGGCGACATGGTCATGCTCCCGACCGCCATGGCGACCCGAGATCCGCGCGCCGTTCCCGCCGCCTCCGCCGTCGACATCGACCGGGCGCCGGCCCGGCACCTGGCCTTCGGCGCGGGACCGCACCGCTGCCTCGGCTCCCACCTCGCCCGGCTCGAACTCCAGATCGCGCTGCGCGAGTGGCACGCCCGCATCCCCGACTACCGCATCGCAGCGGACGCCCGGCCGGTCGAGCACGCCAGCCTCGTCCTCGGCCTGGAGACCCTGCCCCTGACCTGGTGAGTTTCAGCCCCTGAAGGGCTCGGAGCCGGGGCTGAAAGCCGGTTGAAAGCGGTCTGAAGCCAGGGGCGCGCACGCTTCGGGGCATGAACATCGAGGCACGGCAGACGGCCATCCAGGTGACCGGGCTGCGGAAGGCGTTCGGGGGCAAGACCGTCCTCGGCGGGGTCGACTTCGAGGTCCCGCGCGGGACGGTCTTCTCCCTGCTCGGCCCCAACGGGGCGGGGAAGACGACGGTGGTGCGGATCCTGTCCACGCTGATCCCCGCGGACGGCGGCGAGGTCAGCGTGGCGGGCCGGGACCTCGGACGGGACCCGGACGGGGTGCGCCGGGCGATCGGCGTGACCGGCCAGTACTCGGCGGTGGACGGGCTGCTGACGGGCCGGGAGAACCTGATCCTCATGGCGGACCTGCACCGGCTCGGCAAGGCCGGCGGGCGCCGGGCCGCCGCCGAGCTGCTGGAGCGCTTCGACCTGGTGGAGGCGGCGGACCGGACGGCCGCCACATACTCGGGCGGGATGCGGCGGCGGCTCGACATCGCGATGACGCTGATCGGCGACCCGCAGATCATCTTCCTGGACGAGCCGACGACCGGGCTCGACCCGCGCAGCCGCCGGACCATGTGGGAGATCATCCGCGAGCTGGTCAGGGGCGGCGTGACGGTCTTCCTGACGACGCAGTACCTGGAGGAGGCCGACCACCTCGCCGACAGGATCGCGGTCCTCGACGGCGGCCGGCTCGTCGCCGAGGGGACCTCGGACGAGCTGAAGCGGCTCGTCCCCGGCGGCCACGTCCGGCTGAGGTTCTCGGACCAGGCGTCGCTCGACGCGGCGGCGCGGACGCTCGGCCCGGTGACGCGGGACGACGACGCGCTCGCCCTGCAGGTGCCCGGGGACGGCGGCGTCGCCTCCCTGCGGGCGCTGCTCGGACGGCTGGAGGAGGCCTCGATCGAGGTCGGCGAGCTGTCCGTCCACACTCCCGATCTGGACGACGTCTTCCTCGCCCTCACCGGCAGGACCCACACGACCCGCACGTCCGGCAGGACCGACGAGAAGGTGACCTCGCGATGACCACGCTCACGCACGCGGCGGCCGACTCCGCGACGATGCTGCGCCGCAACCTGCGGCACGCGCTGCGCTACCCGTCCCTGACGATCGGCGGGATGATGATGCCGATCATGATCCTGCTGCTGTTCGTCGGCGTGTTCGGCAACGCGCTCGGCGAAGGCGTCGGCGGCGCGGCCAAGGGCGACTACATCCAGTACGTCGCGCCGGGCATCATCCTCATGGCCATCGCGTCCGGATGCATGGCGACGTCGGTCTCGGTGTGCGTCGACATGACCGAGGGCATCGTCGACCGGTTCCGGACGATGGCGATCTCGCGGTCGTCGCTGCTGACCGGGCACGTCGTGGGCAGCATGATCCAGACGGTGGTCAGCACCGCCGCCGTCGTGCTCGTCGCGGTCGCGATGGGCTTCCGGACGAGCGCCGGGGCGGCGGACTGGCTCGCGGCCGCCGGCCTGCTGCTGCTCCTCACGTTCGCGCTGACCTGGGTCGCCGTCACGCTCGGGCTGCTCGCGAAGAACCCCGAGGGCGCGAGCAACACGCCGCTGATCATCCAGTTCCTTCCGTTCGTCGGCAGCACGATCGTCCCACCGCAGTCGATGCCGGCCGGGGTCCGGTGGTTCGCCGAGTACCAGCCGTTCACCCCGATGATCGAGACGCTGCGCGGGCTGCTGGCGGGCACGCCGAGCGGGCGGGACGCGGCGGTCTCCGTCGCCTGGTGCGTCGGCCTCGCCGTCGCCGGCTACGCGTTCTCCAAGGTGCTGTTCGACCGCAAGGCGCCCCGCTAGCCCGGCGCCTCGCCGCTCAGCCCGCCGTGTACTCGCGCGCGAGTCCGCGGGCGGCGGCCAGCAGTTCCGCACGGCCCAGGCCGGCGTACTCCGACACCGCGTCGTGGTACGCCGGCCCGTCGGCGTCCAGCGCGGCGCGGCTGATCGCCGCCGTGGACATGGTCGACTGGAAGGAGCGGATGTGGTGGAGGCGCTGCGCCAGCGCGATCGCGCGGGCGGCCCGCGTCCGGGCGGTCTGGGCGGCATCGGGACGGGCGAGGTCGACCATGGCCAGCGCGAGCAGCAGCCCGCCGCAGACGGGCAGGTCCATGTAGAACGCGGGCATCGGGAACGGCGGACCGTCGACCAGGGTCGCCAGTCTGGGGAGGAGGCCGGTGACGATGTCCTCGACGAGGGCGACGCGGCCGTGCCGGGCGTGCGCGACGGCGGTGACGCAGTGGGCCTCCACCGTCCACGGGTCGAGGCCGGTGTGCGGCATCGGGCCCTCCTCGGCCGCGAGCCGCTCCACCGCCTCCCGCCAGAGGCGCAGACCGGCGTCGGCGTCGCCGCGGCCGAGGGCGATCTCCGCACGGGCTCCCAGGTAGAAGGCGGCCGTGCCGAAGGACTCCTCCGGCCCCTGGACGAGCGACCGGTCGAGCCACCGCTCGGCCTCGTCGTACTCGCCGAGCGCGAGGTGGCCCGACGCGATGGCCCACATCAGCCCGAACATGTCAGGCCACCTGTACCGCTCCAGCAGCCCCAGCGATATCCGCAGATGGTGCAGGGCCCGGTCGGCCTGGTCGAGTTGCATCAGCAGTTCGCTGAGGCGGGAATGGGCGAGCAGCCGGCACCACGGGATGTCCGGCTCGCAGGTCTTCTCGAGCATGGCCTCGGTCGCCGCGAGCGCCCCGGCCACGTCGCCGTCGCGTTCCCGCACGTATCCGGCGGCGCAGTTCGCGAGGGCGGCGACGAGCGGATCGTCCCGGGAGCACATCTCGTCCAGGACGGAGCCGCCGGGGGCGAGGATCTCCGGCAGGGCGGCCAGCACCGTCGCCAGCGCGGAGACGAGACCGGTCGGCGGCGCGGGCGGGAGGCGGCGCAGCGCGACGAGCGCGCGGGTCGCCTGCGGTCCCTTGAGCAGGCCCGTCGCGAGGACGTTGAGGGACAGCGCCGCCCGCGTGACCTCAAGGTCCTCCGGGGCGGGGCGCAGGCGGCTCAGGAGCCCGGCCGTCTCCTCTGCCAGGACGGTCAGCCGGCTGTAGGCCGCCTCCAGCGTCCAGGCACCGCCGAGGAGGGCGGTCACCGCCGCGACGGCCGGGCCGTCCCGGCGGGCGAGGCCGTGGCGCAGCGCCTGCTGGAGGTTGTCCTGCTCGACCCGCACGCGCTCCGCGGCCGCGAACGGCTCGGTGCCGAACAGCGCCTCGTGGTGCGCCGCGCCGAACTCCCGCGCCCAGGCGAGCATGCCGCTCACGGCGCGGTCCGTCTCCCCTTCCACCTCCCGATGGCCCGCGCTGAACTCCCGGACGCTCTCCAGCATCCGGAACCGGGTCTCGGGACCGCCCTCGGCCGGTTCCAGAAGGGACTGGTCCACGAGGTCCTGAAGGATCTCCAGCGTGTCGCCGCCGCCCAGGACGTGGCGCGCCGCCGCCGCGGTGAAACCGGCCGGGAAGACCGACAGCAGCCGCATGGCCTGCCGCCCGGACGGGGAGAGCAGGTTCCAGCTCCAGTCCACGACCGCGTGCATGGTCCGGTGCCGGGACGGCGCGTCGCGCGCGTTGCCGCGCAGCAGGGCGAACCGGTCGTCCAGACCGCGGGCGATCTCGGCCGCGGACATGACCCGGACGCGTGCCGCCGCCAGTTCGATCGCGAGGGGCAGCCCGTCCAGGTGGCGGCACAGTTCCTCCACCGGGCCGGGCGGCAGTTCCACACCCGGACGCGCCGCGTGCGCGCGCCGGCGGAACAGCTCGGCGGAGGTCGGCGGGTCCAGCGCGGGCAGCGGGTACACCGACTCCGACGACAGCCCGAGCGGCGCGCGGCTCGTGGTCAGGATCCGCAGGTCCCGGGTCGTCGACACCAGTGCGCCCGCGAGGTCGGCGGCGCCCTCCACGACGTGCTCGCAGTTGTCCAGCACGAGCAGGGCGGAGCCGGGCCCGAGCACCTCGGCGATCGCCGAGGCCAGGTCGCCCGGCCCGCCGAGGCGGCCGCGGGCCCGCGGCGACTCGCCCACCCCGAGGACGGACGCGACCTCGCCCGCGACGTCCTCGTCCCGCGCGACTCCGGCGAGGGGAACGTAGTGCACCGCCCGCTCCGGAGCCTCCCGCGCGACGGCGTTCGCCAGCCGCGTCTTGCCCAGCCCGCCCGCCCCGACGATCGAGGTGACGCGGGAGGTGCGCAGCAGGCCCAGGACGGCGGCGAGGTCCCCGTCCCGGCCGAGCAGCTGGTTCGGCTCGTGCGCCACGCCGCGCCGGACGGCGGGCGCCTCGTCCCGGAGCAACTCCTGCTGGACGCTCTGGAGCGCGCTTCCCGGATCGGTGCCGAGATCGTCCCGCAGCGAGCGCCGGTAGGACTCGTACCGCGCCAGCGCGGCCGATGGACCCGCCGTCGCGGCCTCGCAGCGCAGCAGCTCCGCGAGCACCTCCTCGTCGTGCGGACGGTCCCGGGCGACACCGTTGAGCGCCTCGAAGCCTTCTGCGTGCCGACCTAGGCGCGCCAGGGCCAGAGCGCGTGCGCGGGTCAGCGTCCAGTAGGTCGAGGCCCGGTTCCCGCGCAGGACGGACAGCGGATCGTCACCGTCGTCCGGCTCGGGCGGCCCGTCCCAGAGCGCCAGCCCGTCCTCCGCGTGGGCGAGCGCACCCGCGTGGTCGCCGTCGCGGGAACTCCGCGCGCTCGCGGACGCGGCGAGCAGCACGGCGGAGGCGTCCACCGCGGACTCGTCCAAGCCGAGGCGGTACCCGGTCGGCATGCTGGCGATGACGTCCGTGCCCAGCTGCGACCTCGCCCGGGAGACCACGACCTGGAGCGCCTTCACCGGGTTCTCCGGCCGCTCCTCCGGCCACAGCCCCTCCAACAGCCGGACGACGGAGACGCCCGCCCGAGGCTCGTCCGCCAGGAGCGCGAGCAGGCTGCGCAGGCGCGGGCTCGTGACGTCCCGCCCCCGGCACGCGACCCCGGACAGCAGCCTCAACTCGACCGAGCCGCTGGGGACGGGCTCAAGGGGGAGGGAGTCAACCACGGGGACAGACTAGGACGCCTTCGACAAAACACGATAGAACGCGTGTCCGGCGCGCCGCCGAGTGAGGCCGTCACCAGGTGGAGGGGAAGAGGCGGTGTTTGAGGAGGCGGTCGATCTGCGCGGCCGCCTTCCTGACGTCGCCGCACGGGCACAGGTAGCCGTGCCGCCCCCGCTGGGCGTCGTGGTAGGCCCAGGTGCCTCCCGGGGTCGCGAGGACGCTCACCACGATGCCGACGTCCTTGGTCCCCCTCGCGTGGATCCACAGCAGCGGAACCGGTACGGGGAACTCCTCACGCCGGTAGAACTTCACGAACCTCCAGCCCTGCGGAGCCAGGACGGCGGCCAGCTCGTCCAGGTACCGCGCGGCCGTCTCGTGGCCCCGGCGGGTCCGCCAGCGCAGCAGGTGGCGTTCGGCAAGGGCGGCTACAGCCCGCACTTCGCCCACGTGAGCTTCCCTCCCTCCACCAGCGGCCGCGTCCCCCAGTCGAGTGCGAGAGCGGCCACCATCAGCAGTCCGCGCCCGCCGATGGCCGTGAGGCTCTCCTGCCGGACGACCGGCCGCCCCGCGCCGCCGTCCCAGACCTCGATCGTGGGCAGGCTGTCGCGCTCGTCCCGGAACACCCGGAGGACGATCGGGCCCTCTCCGTGAAGCAGCGCGTTCGTGACCAGCTCGGAGACGATGACCTGCCCGTTGTGGTCGTCGGTGACCTCCCATGCTGCGAAGCGCTCGGCGACGAACCGCCGCGCCCTGGCCGGCGCCTGCTCGTCCGGTTCGAGGACGAGCGTGGAAACGTCCTCATCGCATATCCCTGCGACGACCTTTGTGAATGGATGCATACGACGAGCCGCTCCGTCCTGTCCGATTCGCCGGGCAGATGGCGAAAATGCATTCCGCTATGACCGTTTCATGGGGAACTGTCAAAACGTTCGCCTCGAACATTCCGACCTTCGTTTCCGGCATCCCCTGGCCGAGCATCGCGCAAAGTGCCATGCTGGGAAATGCGAAAGCAATGCCACAGGGCAACCTCGGACCATGGCCCCCGACCACTGGTCATCGCTGGTCATCGCTGGTCATGGCTGGTCATCGGGTCTCCTTCGTGGATACCGCTCCTTCAGGACGGGGAGGAAACGAAGCTCCTGCGGAGCAGGGCAGGGAAAGCCGGTTCGCCGCCAGGGCGGACCGGGCGTCCACCTCCAACTACCCGCCGCCGTCACAAACTGATGGGATAACGAACGTGAAGACCACACACGTGAAGCGGGCGTTCAAATACCGCTTCTATCCGACCGATGCGCAGGCGGCAGAGCTGTCGCGCACGTTCGGGTGCGTGCGGAAGGTCTACAACCTGGCCCTGGCGGCACGTAC